>JAFWSY010000264.1 GCA_017519155.1 Eubacterium sp. | reverse complement strand
GATTGAAGGATGAGGGAGTGCTGGATGCTGACGCAACCGATGTTGAAGGAACCAGTGCGGTACTCGGTGACATTCTCTATGATCTTATCAATTTGGAAGTTACCGAAGAGACTACTGTTGATAATGTAGTTGAGGCGCTTCTTACGTATATTATTGAACGTAAGGATACAAATCTTTACCAGACATTGGTTGCTCTTGTGGATAATCTTTTACAAAATATGCTTGAGGGTGACGATGCCGAGAGGCTTTCGACACTTATCAACTACTGTGTAGCTGATCCGGAAAGTGCAGAAACAGAAGATAAGATTGTTGCATTTATTGATGCTCTTGTATACGGACCACAGGCAGGCTCTATGGGCGCTGAGGACGTTGCTACAGCTAAGGAAATCCGTACCTATTTCCTTTATGGGACAGATGATAGTGAAGGACTGGCAAATAAGATTCCGGGACTTGCAGAGCTTCTTGAGGGTGGTGAAGCAACATTAGACAGCGTTGTTACAGCCCTTGTCGGATTACTTCTTACGAATGATGATCCGGAGGCGGAGGAGCCATATCCATCGATGGCAGCCGCAGCAGATGCGTCTCTTGTAAATCTCCTTACCATGGTAGCTGATGCTACAATGGCTAAAGTTACTGAAGCGGGAGTTGACGCTGAGGTTTTAAGTCAGTTTGAAGGATGTTTTAATACTGTTATTGAGAACGTTGATAATCTGAGAAGACTTATCTTTTACTTTGTATTATATGAAGATGGTGAAGAGTTTAATCTTCTCGCTTCTGTAGGACGTATTATAACCTTCGTTATGAATTCAAGTCAGATATCCGTATCTCATGACGGAAGAATGTATCTTGCATGGGCAAAGGCGCTTGAGCAGAAGGGTGTTTTCAGCAATCATGTGGTATACTTCGACGCTTCAGCTGAGAAGGCTGCATATGTTACAGAAGAAAAAACAGAGATCAAGTATACTGTTAAAAGAAGTGCAACTGCCGGAGGCAATATTGAAGGATTATTTACCGGTATTAAAGTGGATGGCACTGCATTAACTGCAAATGCTTATGCTGTATCAGATATTGATGATAATACTGTTTCAATAGAGCTTAAGTCAGATTTCCTTGATACACTGCAGACAGGAGCATATACATTTAAGGCTGAATTCACTGATGGCACAGCTGATCTTAATCTTACTGTTGATGCAACGGTTACTCTTGGAGATAATGCTAAGGTTCAGATCGGAACCAAGGAATTTGCCTATACAGGAAAGGCTCTCAGAACAGGAGTTAAGGTAAGTATCGGAGACAAGGTTCTTGTAAAGGGTACAGATTATACAGTGGCTTATAGTGATAATGTAGCTGTAGGAACAGCAAAAGTTACTATAACCGGTATTGGTAATTATAAGGGAAGCTTAACAAAAACATATAAGATCGTTCCGTATATCACAAAGCAGCCTCAGGCAGCAACTGCATATTATGGAAATACAGCAAGATTTACAACATCAGCTACAGCCGATGGCCACATCAGTTATCAGTGGCAGGTAAGCGTTGACGGCAAGAAGTGGAAAGAAAGTTCTGCTGATGGAGCTGATACAAAGTCGCTCAGCGTTGTAGGATCAAAGACACTTAACGGAAGATATTTCAGATGTAAGATCACAAGTAATGGTGTATCTGCTTACACAGATGCAGTTCAGATCACAACAAAGTCAAATATCACAACTCAGCCTGCAAATGTAAGTGCTAAGGATGGAAGCGCAGCTTCATTTACAGTCACTGCAAAGGGCAGCAATGTTAAGTATCAGTGGATGGTAATGATACCGGGAACTGATAAGTGGGTAGCTTCAAACGGCGCAGGAAGCACATCTAATAAGCTTACAATTAATGCCAAGAAGAAATTCAACGGATATAAATATCGTTGCCAGATCACAAATGGTGCATTTAAGATCTACACAAAGACAGTAACACTTACTGTTAAATAAGATTTAATATCTGATATGATTCCATAGATCATATATGGAGAAGGAAAGCCCTGCAGGGTTAGTCAGGAAGATGACTCTGCGGGGCATTCTTCTATCTGAGAAGTTATGTCGGCAAAATGCAAAAAGTGCAGTTAATTAAACGGGAACAGGAAAATGGATTATAGTGTACTTGTAATTGATGATGAAGTGGAGCTTGCGGATTCCACGGTTGAATATTTTAATATGTTCGATGTCCCTTCTCTTGCGGTATATACTGCCGAGGAGGCGCTTGCTATGTTTATCTTGTAATGTACTAAGATATGTGTGTTGTATCTACATTCGCGAGTCAATATTTTGGGAAATAATCGAGTCCTGAGTTATTGGCTCGTGGGTGTTAAATAAATCAATTAATATGAGGGACTGGGTATAATTGAATTTATAGTATATATGGTATGTCTGCTGCCTCTGGGAATAAATAAGCTTAATTATTATTTCCTTCCTTTATTCCTTGTCGGTGGTATCATTAGAACAAAAATGCGTCAGGATAAAATATTAAATTCCTTGACTTTTTTAGTTACACACATAATAATGTAAATGCTTACATGTGTAGATTAAAGTATAGAGGTTTAAATTTTGTGTTTAGAAAAAGTAGATTATTATATTATGTTTTGACATTATTTATTATAACTTGCATTTTTATTTTGATTATCTCCAATAAATCTTCAATTGTATACGCAGAAAAGTACATATATGATGAAGATGGAAGAGTTATCGAAGTCATTCATGATGATGGTACCAAAACATCATATGTATATGATGATAATGGAAATCTGATATCTGTAAAAACGGTTACAATTAGTTCTACGGAGGATGAAAAAGAAGATGATTCAAAAAGTGAGACAACAACAGAGAAAATCACTGAAGAATCTGATGAAACAACCGAGGAAGTGACGGGAGAAGCTAAGGACGATACGACCGAGGAAGTGACAGGAGAATCTAAAGATGATTCTACTGAGTATTCATCGGATGCCTCTGATAAGGATTCTACAGAAGATACAACAGAAGAGTCCACAGATAAAAAGAATTCCGGTGATGATGAAACAACAGGGGATAAAGATCAAGAAATGACAGAAGAATCGTCAGGCGGCAATGGTTCATCAGAAGATAATGATAGTGACAATAAATCAAATGATACGACAGATTCTGAAATGCACTCAAAGGGAGATGAGGCAAAGACAGGAGACGAAAGTAAGGTATCTATTTTTGTTATAACAGGTTTCGTGTCATTGGCTGCATTAAGTATTCTTTTCTGTAAAAGGAAAAATAAGAAAGATTAGTGATAAAAGTATTTATAAAGGTGGTAAAAATGATTCATAACAATTTCAGAAACAGATTACTTTCTTCATTGATGGCTGTGGTAATTCTACCATGGTCTTCTTTTGTTTATGACGGAAAAAGTATAAGCGGAAAAGCATATTCAAAGAATTATAAGCAGG
>JAFWSY010000263.1 GCA_017519155.1 Eubacterium sp. | reverse complement strand
TGTTGATGTAATTCATTTAAAATCTCCTGTACTTATAAACTGCTCTATTCTGTCCATGGCTTCTCTCAGTCTGTCTATGGAATAAGCATAGGATATTCTGATAAAGCCTTCACCGGAATCTCCGAACGCATTTCCCGGAACCACTGCAAGCTTCTGCTGTTTCAGCAGTTCTGTTGCAAATTCATCTGAGGTCATACCAAATCTCTGTATACTTGGGAATATGTAAAATGCACCCATAGGCTCAAAGGCCGGCATCCCCATATCATTCAGTCTCTTGTAGAGAAAACGTCTTCTCTCATCATAGGATTTACGCATAACTGCTATATCCTTATCACCGTTTTTTACAGCTTCGATAGCAGCGTACTGACTGGTGGTCGGCGCACACATGATACAGAACTGGTGTATCTTGGTCATGAGTTTTGCAATTTTCTCAGGAGCAAGAGCATATCCAAGTCTCCAGCCTGTCATGGCATAAGCCTTGGAGAAACCATTTACTATAATGGTTCTTTCCTTCATATCCGGAAGAGCCCCTATCGAAAAATGTCCCTGCTCAGAGTAAGTCAGTTCAGAATATATCTCATCTGAGATAACGTATATATCATGCTTCCTGCAGAGCTCAGCTATAGGAAGCAGATCCTCTCTGGACATAACCGCTCCCGTAGGATTATTAGGGAACGAAAGAATTAATACTTTAGTTTTTTCAGTAATGGCAGCCTCAAGTTCCTCAGCTGTCAGTTTGAATTGATTTTCATTTTTCAGATCAATGGTTACAGGCACTCCTCCTGCCAGAGCAGCGCATGGAACATAGGATACGTAGCAGGGTTCAGGTATGATTACCTCGTCTCTGGGATTGAGAAGCGCTCTAAGGGCGAGGTCTATACCTTCAGAACCACCAACGGTTATGATACTTTCTGATTCCGGCTCGTACTTGACATTATACTTTCGTCCATACCATTTACAGATTTCCTGTCTCAGTTCCTTCAGGCCTGAATTAGAGGTATAAAAGGTCTTTCCTCTTTCCAGAGAATATATACCCTCATCCACTACATGCCATGGAGTCTCAAAATCAGGTTCTCCGACACCCAGAGAAATCGCATCCGGCATCTCACTTACTATATCAAAAAATTTTCTTATTCCGGACGGTTTGATACTGTCCGCTATTTTACTAACATCTTTCATTTATGCCATACCTTCAACACGAGAATCGATTCCGTTTCCCTCTGACATAATCACCTTATGATCCTTGTATTTTTTAAGCACAAAAAATGTGGCCGTTGAAACTACAGATTCCATCGGTGCTATCTTCTCGTATACAAAATGCGATATATCCTTAAGGGAATCTCCTTCTATGGTAAGTATCAGATCATTTGCCGCTCCGGACATAAGATAAACTGATTTTACTTCTTCGAATTTGCTTATCCTTGTGGATATTCTGTCAAAGCCTTCGCCTCTAACAGGAGATATCTTTACACCGATAAGAGCAGTAACTCTTTCCTCTCCCAGCTTATCCCAGTCTATAAGAGTATGATATCCACAGATGATATTCTCATCTTCCATCTTCTTTATCTCAGCTGCAACTTCATCTTCAGATCTGCCCAGCATGGCAGCTATTTCCGAGGGAGTAAGTCGGCTGTTTGTTTCCAGCAGATTAAGTATTTCTCTTCTCATTTCATTCTCCTTGTGTGTCGATCTCTTAAGAATTCCCGACACACCTACTCTTCTAGAATTTTGTAGGATTTACAAGTATCTCAGTCTCGCCTGAATGTGTTCCTTCTGACTTAGCCTTTGTAAGTGTGAAGACGAACTTGGAGCCTTCGCCCTCTTTACTGTATACTTCGATACTTTCATTATGTGCTTTAATAATTTCCTTGGTTATAGCAAGTCCAAGACCTGTTCCGGCCTTATCCTTTCCACGGCTTGTATCGTCTTTATAGAATCTGGTCCATATCTTCTTCTGGGTATCCTCGTTCATTCCGATACCTTCATCCTTTACGACAACCTCAAGCTTTTCACCCTTTTCATTGATGTCGATAAATATCCTCTTTCCTTCCGGAGTAAACTTGATAGCATTATCCAAAAGATTATAAACTACCTGCTGTATCTTGGTCTTATCTGCATTTATGATAGTCGCTTCAGCATGGTTGTTCAGATAAATGGCTATATTTTTATCAATACATTTGATCTCAAATGTATTCAGTGTAGTCTTTATGATATCTATAAAATCGAACTCTGTCAGGTTCAGATAAGGTCCGTAAATCTCCAGTCTGTTAAGATCCAGCAGTCCCTGAGTAAGCTTTGTCAGTCTGTTGGTCTCATCCAGCACTATACCCAGATATCTGCCCTGTCTCTCCGGCGGAATGGTTCCATCCAGCATGGCTGTAACATATCCTCTGATGGAAGTAAGCGGACTTCTGAAATCATGGGATATATTAGAGATAAATTCGTGTCTGTATTCCTCCAGCTTCGAAAGCTCGGAAGCCATATATTCCATGGAATTAGCCAGCTGACCTATCTCATCCTCAGAACTGATTCCTGTCTCCGCATCGAAATCACCCTTTGAGTAATCGTTGGCTACATCAACCAGCTTTCTTATAGGTCTTACGACCTTTCTGGATACGATACCCAGGAAGGCAAATGCGATGATAATAATTACCAGACATGGGATAAAACTGATTCCGTATATATTCTTCATCATCTCATTTATATCAGAAGTAGTGGAATGCACTATCAGTGCTCCGGACGGGACATCGATCATTCCATTCGAAGGTCCCAAAGACTGAGGAAATGAAATCGGCGTATTAACTGTAATTACTTTACCGTTGAACATGCCATAGAAATCTCCAACCAGATAATAATTCGAATGTATGTCAAAATTTTTATCCAGGGAATAGATGTTGGACGGAAGCTTATGCAGAAGCGCGATGGATGAGCTGCCTGAACTCTTTGTGCCGGTTTCATCATCGCCTTTGATCATATCAAAATAACCCGAAAATGCGACTATATCGCCCTTTTCATTTACATACCAGATATCTGAATTCAGTGTTTTAGCATAAGTATCAAGATAATTATACAGATACTCATCATTCATATTTCCGGCAACATAGTTATAAATAGCCTGCGAAGCTATAAGTGTGGATTCATTCGTTATAGTGACCATCTTTTCCTCTATAAGACTTCTTCTCGTGAAGTACGAAATGAAGAAGATAAGGAAACCGAAGGATATTATAAGAATTACAAGAAAAGATATATAAATCCTATCAAGCAGTGAATGCTGCATAAACTTACCTCTAAATTACCATCTATAAATCAATAGATCATTTTACTTCAAACTTATAACCGATTCTCCATACCGTGGATATAGACCAGTTATGTTCGCCTATCAGCTTTTCTCTGAGTCTCTTAACGTGCACGTCAACAGTTCTTGAATCACCTATAAAATCATATCCCCAGAGCTGACTGAGAAGCTGATCTCTTGTAAATACCTGATTCGGATGTGAAGCCAGAAAATAAAGAAGCTCCAGCTCCTTAGGAGGCATTTCCAGCTGCTGTCCCTCGTAGAAAACAGTATAGTTTGATATATTTACTATAAGACCCGGATACTCTATAAAATCGCCTCTGTGCTGAGCATCCTCTGTCTGTGATACATGAGTTTCCTCTGTTTTGGATGTTCCCGATCTTCTAAGTACTGCGCTTACTCTTGCCACAAGTTCATTTGAATCAAAGGGTTTTACTATATAATCATCGGCTCCCATCTTAAGACCAAGAACCTTATCGAATACTTCACCCTTTGCAGAGAGCATGATTACCGGAGTTTCTCTGCTCTTTCTTATCTGCTGGCACACCTCATAGCCATCCATTCCTGGAAGCATGATATCAAGCAGGATCAGATCCGGATCATATACATCAATTATCTTCAGAGCCTCTTCACCGTCCCCGGCAGTTTCTGTATCGAACTGCTCCTTTTCAAGATACAGCGATATAAGCTCTGCTATATTTTCATCATCATCAACAATAAGTACTTTTTGTTTTACCATCAGCCTTCTCCTATAATTTTACAATTGTCACTCCGGAATCACCTTCGCCGAATTCCCCTGCTCTAAATTCCTTAACGAAGGATTTCTTCTTCAGATATTCCGTAATGCCTCGTCTAAGTGCGCCTGTTCCCTTGCCATGAACGATTCTCACCTGATCTGCATGTGTCAGAAGAGCATCATCCAGAAATTTATCCAGTGCCGCAGTTGCTTCGTCCACCGTCTTGCCCAGCAGATTGATCTCCGGGCTGAAGGTCTTCGCCTTGCTGCTGTCACTGAATCCCCCACTATAAGTCCTTTTTTCCCTGAATTTCTGATCAGCGCTCTTTACGCTGAGCTTATCTTCATCAATTATAAGTAAATCGTTTGCCGGAAAACGCGAGGTGAGAATCCCCATTTCCACCATTACATGTCCGCTCTTATCAGGAAGCGATATAACATGTCCTTCAGTATCAAGGCTCAGTACCAGAACCTTATCTCCCAGATGAAAATCCGACAGCTTGTGTCCCGAATACTTCTTCTCTTTTTCCTCTTTTCTTTCTCCGTAGCCCCTGCTCTTTTCACGGATAGCGCTTCGCTTTGACTCAAGCATCTTAGCATCTATCTTGTCAGGATTCTTTAACCATTTATTATAATTCTTTATAGCATCATCCGCAAATGTCTTTGCATCATCCACTATCTCCCTGGCTTCCTGCTTCGCCTGTTCCAGAAGCTCCGCTTTCTTTTTATCCAGGGTATTTTCTTTTTCGGTCAGTCTCTCTTTTAACTTCTTTGCAGATGAAGTCTCAATCTCCAGTTCATCTCTGAGACGCTTCATCTCCTTCTCATTTTCCGTAAGTTCCTGAATAACCTTTTCCATATTCAGCTGGTTTTCATCCATTCCCAGCCTTGCCGCTTCGGTTATCTCATCCGGAAGTCCAAGTCTCTTTGCTATGGCAAATGCATTGGAGGAGCCCGGGATTCCTATCATAAGTCTGTAGGTCGGTCTCAGGGACTTCATGTCGAACTCACAGGACGCATTTTCCACGCCTTCTGTACCTATGGCGTAGGTCTTCAGCTCCGTGTAATGGGTTGTGGCCATAACTCTGCAGCCCTTCGCCCTTAAGAATTCCAGTATCGCAATGGCAAGAGAGGCTCCCTCTGCAGGATCCGTTCCGCCACCCGGTTCATCGAAGAGAACCAGCGATCTCTCATCCGCATTTTTTACTATATAAGTAATATTGCTCATATGTGACGAGAAGGTTGAAAGACTCAGCTCTATGCTCTGCTCGTCACCGATATCAGCATATACATCATCAAATACACTGAGACGGCTTCCAGCCATAGCCGGAATATGAAGTCCCGCCTGTCCCATCAGAGTCAGCAGTCCGAGAGTCTTAAGTGATACCGTCTTACCACCGGTATTCGGACCGGTTATGATAAGAAGGTTATATCCATCACCCAGTGATATATCAATAGGCACCGCAGTTTTCTTGTCCAGAAGCGGATGAACAGCTCTCTTCAGTTCTATAACGCCATCATCATTCCAGACCGGTTCAGTACTGTCAGTGGCTCTTGCAAACTTTGCCTTGGCAAAGATAAAATCAAGCTCAATCAGTGTTTTATAATCTATTTCCAGCTCCTCTGTTACAGCAGCCAGCATCTCACTTAAGTTAGCAAGGATCTTCTCGATCTCCATGAATTCCTCGATGTGAAGATCCTGTATCTGGTTATTCAGTTCAACTATCTGCATAGGTTCTATAAAAACAGTTGAACCTGTAGCAGATCTGTCATGTACCATTCCGGGAAATGCGTTCTTATGTTCTATCTTTACAGGAATACAATACCTGCCGTTACGGGAGGTAATCAGCGCATCCATGAGCTTGTCCCTGTTGGACTCACTCTTTACTATCTTATTCAGTGTACTGTGAATACTGACCTCAGCCGCAGCTATCTTTTTTCTGATGGAACGAAGGGTTCCCGAAGCATCATCCGCTATCTCATCTGAGGATATGATACATCTTCTTATTTCACTTGATATATCCTCAAAAGGTGTCAGCTCATCAAAAAACTGGGTAAGACTGTCGAAGCTGTCCGGATTGTCGGCATTTCCCTCTCCGTATCTTTTTACCTCTGCTGCTGTTTCCAGGATACTCGCTATATCCAGGAGTTCATCAGCGCTGAGAGAAGAACCTATCTCGAGAAGCTTCAGACTTTCATTGATCTGTCTTACACCCGAAAAAGATACGTTTCCGGTTCTCTCAAGTCTCAGAAACGAATCTCTGGTATTCTGCTGGAGTAATTCTATTTTATTTCTATCCTTCAGAGGTTTGATAGCGAGAGCCTTCTTCTTAGCTCCTTCGGTAACTGCATACTCTGAAAGCATTTCCAGTATCTTATTAAATTCAAGTACTCTTATCGATCTCTTATTCATAATGCCTTATATATCTCGTCACCATCATACATCGTAAGGGAACGATTCATGTTATATAACTCACTTCTTACTGTCATGGCTTTGTCGGCTGTAAGTTCTCCGATCACCGATACATCCTGACCAAAATCCGTAAGAAGCTGAACGATTTTTTTAGCTCTGTCAGGAGAGACCGCCATAACAGCCCCACCTGTCCCTAGGAGCATATAGGGATTAATATTATAATATTCACTTAGTTCTATGGTACTCTGCTTTATGGGAATATTCTCGTGAATTATATCCAGACCGCATCCGGATACTAAAGCCATCTCATAAAGAGCCCTGTACACTCCGCCGAAGGATATATCATGTATCATGATTTCTCCCCGCTCTGCGGCAGCAATCATAGCCTGACTGATATCAGTTTTCTCCATAGGAAAATCAAAACTCTTAAGATAGTATTCTGAGAATCTTTCCTTAAGCTTCTCTCTGTCCTGGCTGCAGATTACATTTGCGCCGTACTCTCCTGCACTTCCAAACATGACTATCTTATCACCGGGCTTTGGCCTATAGTCCGTTATACACTTCGTCCTGCCATATGCAGTAACCGTGAAGCTTACATCCTCACCTGCTCCACTGTATACAGTGTTGCCCCCGGCTATGATAAAGCCCTTCTCTGATGAATATTCAACTATCCGCTGCATCTCATCACGAAGAACCTGCTCTAATATATCCTCTCCGGCGACTATACTTATCATGATTCTCTGAGCCGCCGCACCACTTACCGAAAGATTATTTACCGCACGAATAACAGCCATAACGCCCTGACTGCTATATCCGTCGGCAGCCACCAGAAACTCTTTATCGTCTCTGTATTCTTCAATAACAGAGTAGTCTCTGCCGGCAGAGGCCTTATTTTTACCATAGGCAGGTATATGCTTTACTATACTTCTGTTTAGGATTCTGCTTCCTATCGTTCCTCTCATATCTATTCAGTCGGTTCCGTCTGTCCGGAATCTGCCGGTTGATCCTCAGGAGGAGTCTCAGGAGGTGCCTCGGTTGTTTCCTCGGTTGGTTCCTCAGTTGGAGCTTCTGTAG
>JAFWSY010000262.1 GCA_017519155.1 Eubacterium sp. | reverse complement strand
CGTACCCTTACTTCTCTTATTCAGGATGATATACAGAAATATATCTATGATGAAGCAACCAATATGGAAAAACTGAGAATTGAGGTTGCAAAGAGTCTTCTAAGCACCGTAAGATTTCTGGTTATTCTTCTTATTATAATTATTGCTTTCATTTATATCATTTCAAGAAGACTGTCCAAAAGAATCACTGAGCCTATTACAGATCTCTGTGAGATGACGGAGAAATTCGCAGGCGGTGATTTTACAGTCAGTTATCACACCGACAGAAATGATGAGATGAGTACGCTGGCAGAAAGCTTCAACAGCATGGTTAAAGAAATTGAGACTCTTATAGATGATATTCATAAGGAACAGGAAAATGCAAAGGATGCAGAACTTCGTCTTCTTCAGGAACAGATTAATCCACATTTCCTGTATAATACTCTGGATGCCATTATATGGATGACTGAATCCGGTGAGAATCAGAAGGCTATCCAAGTGATCCAGGAGCTGTCCAGTTTCTTCCGGATAACCCTCAGTAAAGGCCAGAGAGAGATTACCATCAATAATGAAAAGGAACATGTAAAGAGTTATCTGGAGATACAGAGATACAGATATCAGGATATAATGGACTATGAACTTCATATAGATGAAGATATTCTGGACTATCACATACAGAAACTTACGCTTCAGCCTATAGTGGAAAATGCGCTTTACCACGGTATAAAGAACAAGAGAGGCAAAGGTCTTATAGAAGTTTATGGCGCAAAGGATGGAGACGATATAGTATTTACTATTCGCGATAACGGAATAGGAATGAAGGAGGAAGAGCTGGAAAGACTCAGACTTCTCATATCCGGTAAAGTCGAGGAAGATGACGGAAATGATCAGAGTGGTTTCGGTATGGCGAATGTAGAAAAACGTATTGAGATGTTGTATGGAAGCAAATACGGAATGACAGTAGACAGTGTATACACAGAAGGTACCACAGTAACGGTACGTATACCACAGAAGTGAGGTTTGACAAATGATATATAAGAGTAAAAGAAAAACTAAATATCTGTCAGCACTTCTGCTTGCTGCGTCACTGGTTCTGTCAGCCTGTGGTCAGAAGGAAGATCCCACCACAGAGGAGTATTCGGAAAAGAAATATATAAATGTAGGTTTTTCCCAGCTGGGAGCTGAGTCTGACTGGAGAATGGCCAATACCGAATCCATAAGAGGAAGCCTTACCAGAGAAGAAGGCTTTGAACTTATGTTTGATGATGCCCAGCAGAAACAGGATAAACAGATAATGGCTATCAGAAATTTTACCCAGCAGGAAGTTGATGCCATAGTACTTGCGCCGGTAATGGAGACGGGATGGGATACTGTGCTTCAGGAAGCTAAGGATTCCGACATACCGGTAATAGTTGTAGACAGAATGGTAGATGTGAGTGATACAAACCTGTTTACTGCCTGGATTGGTTCTGACTTTAAAAAGGAAGGAAAAATAGCATGTGAATGGCTTAAGAGTTATACCGAAGCGAAGGGTATAGCTCCGGAAGAACTTCATATAGTGGATATACAGGGTACTCTTGGAGCATCTGCACAGATTGGAAGAACCAATGGACTTAACGAAGCAGCTGAGCAGTATGGCTGGGATATAGTGGATGCAGTTCCTGCCGATTATACCCAGGCAAAAGGTAAAGAGGTAATGCAGAGGCTTCTCAGTGAGCATGATAATATAAATGTGGTATATGCCGAAAATGATAACGAGGCCATTGGTGTTATCGAGGCCATAGAAGAAGCAGGCAAGAAAGCCGGTCCGGATATAAAGGGCGGAGATATCCTGGTCATATCCTTTGATGCGGCACACTCGGGTCTTAGCAAAGTTCTTGAAGGTAAAATAGCTCTGGATGTTGAGTGTAATCCGCTCCAGGGTGAGGATCTTAAGAATATAATAAATGCCGTTGTTTCCGGAAGCGAATATAATAAGTATACATATGTAAATGAGAAAGCATTTACGGCTGATTCTACAATAACAAGCGTAAAGATAAATGACGAGGATTATGAGATAACACAGCTGACAGAAGCTATCCTGAGCCACAGAGAGTATTGATATGCTATACTTGCAGGTAGGAACGCATTTTGACTATGACACTTATGGCATAAAAAAACATACATATCATAAAATATCACACAAAAATACTAAAAAACGTAAAATTTCAACATTCAAAAACTACATCTAGTTGTTAACACCATAAATAATCTAAAAAAAATCAAAAGATACTCCGTATAAACTCCCTTCATATTTTGATATAGTTTACTCAACCTAAAAACAAACTATATTGAAGATATGGAGGGTTTATTTTATGAAGAAATTTGGTAAGAAGATTCTTGCAACTGCAGTTGCAGCTACCATGGCATTAGGACTTGTAGCTTGTGGAGCTGGTTCAGGATCAGGCGGATCATCAGATTCAGGATCAAGCGGAAGCTCAGATACAGCAGCTGATTCAGGATCAAGCGGCGGAAAGACAATCAAGGTCGGTATCATCAATAACGATCCTAACGAGTCCGGATATCGTACAGCTAATGATAAGGACCTCAAGGCTATGTTCTGTGCAGAGAATGGTTATGATGCATCATTCGCATACAGCCTTAAGAACGATGAGCAGATTACAGCAGCTCAGAAGTTCATCCAGGACGGAGTTGATTATCTTCTCCTTTCTGCAGCTGATACATCAGGCTGGGACAGCGTACTTAAGGATGCTCAGGATGCAGGAATCCAGGTAATTCTCTTTGACCGTACAATCGATGCAAGCGACAGCCTTTATGCAGCTTCAATCGTTTCCGATATGGACAAGGAAGGCGAGCAGGCAGCTAACTGGTTAAAGGATCAGGGTCTCAGCGAGTACAACATCATTCACCTTCAGGGTGTTATGGGTTCAGCAGCTCAGCAGGGTAGATCAGGCGCTCTTGATACTCTTGCAAAAGAGAATGGTTGGAAGATAGTTACACAGCAGACAGCAGAGTGGAATGCAGAAAAGGCTCAGCAGATCGTTCAGTCAGTTATCGATTCAGGCGAGAAGTTCAACGTTATCTATGCAGAGAACGACGACATGGCTAAGGGTGCTGTAGAGGCACTTGATAAGGCTAACATTTCACATGGTGTTGGTAAAGACGTTATCGTAATGGGATTTGACTGCAACAAGTGGGCACTTGAAGAACTCCTTAACAAGAACTGGAACTATGATGGACAGTGTAATCCATTCCAGGCTAGCTACATTGATGAAGTTATCAAGAAGCTTGAAAATGGTGAGACACTTTCAGAGAAGACAATCATAATGGAAGAGAAGGGCTTCGATGCATCTACTATTACACAGGAAGATGTAGATAACTACGGTATCTAATCTTAGGAAACTTTGGGAGG
>JAFWSY010000261.1 GCA_017519155.1 Eubacterium sp. | reverse complement strand
TCAGCTATAGGTTCTTCTTCTTCTTCCTTAGCCTCTGTTGCTGCCTCTGTAGGTGCCTCTGTTTCTTCTGTTGTGCTTCCACCACAAGCTACAAGTGAGAGACCCATAGCGAGTGCAAGTGAAAGTGCCATTGCCTTTTTGAACTTTTTCACAAAAAAACCCTCCTTTTTTGTATTGTGTTTGTCCTGATACTAATTATGAAACCTATTTACTTCAATATAATCAGATATCCGAGATATCTAACGCCATATCACTAAATACTTATCACAATTTAGTATCTTTTTTGGCATACTTTCGAACCTTTCGGTTCCTAAGTTATTATTTTGTCACAGTCTCCGACCGCAACATGTGTGTATTATAGGGCATAATGAACAATAATGCAAGCATTTTTTTTGGTTTTCATACTACAATTTGTACACATTGACTATTACACTAAATTTTCATAAAAAAATTGCACGGAATATCGGGTACTTTCACCCCATTTTTTTATCATTTTTGACATATTTTTATTATTGCCGTTTTGACACTTAATACGCATAATGATATGATGATGCTAGGGATAGAAGGCCTAAAGCC
Organism: Eubacterium sp.; assembly: GCA_017519155.1. Lineage (GTDB taxonomy): Bacteria > Bacillota > Clostridia > Lachnospirales > Lachnospiraceae > Eubacterium_Q. The sequence continues at coordinate 13,324 of JAFWSY010000261.1, read as the reverse complement.
GTCACCACCACTTGCAGATCAGGAGGAAACACTAAATGAGACAAATGTTGAAAGAATTCGAAGAAAAGCCGTCTGAAATAACAGAACAGAGCCGGCTCGACCTTCAAGGACTTTCAAGAAAAGAACAGCGACGGATAAAAAAAGAGCAGCTGGCCGAAACCATCGCCGACATGACTCCTTTTCAGAAGTTTAAGTATCTTCTGCATTTTTATAAAGAATTAATAATAGTTGCCATCATTGTTATCGCAGCACTGTGGTTTATTACATCCAATGCCTACAGGGTCACTCGTCCGGTCACTATATCCTATTCCATTATAAACTGCGGTGATCCCCTTGAGTTCCACCCCGAACCATTTACAGAATACGCCGAAGCTATAGGCAAAAGAAAGGGATATCAGATAAAGGGTGACAGCAACGTTGTAATCACCGGCGAAGAAAACTCCGGCAAGTATGAAGCAAATATAAACGGCGAGATATTTGTTAATTTCATGAATCTGGTTGGCTCAGACTATTATGATGTACTTTTTACTGATGATGTTGCCGCAAGATTCTGTACAAATGTAGATGTCTTTACACCTCTTAATGAATATCTTGATGCTAATACATATAATCTGGTAAAAGACCACATCGTTACATTTAAGGACTCGAAGGGAAATACTATAGAGGCCGTTGTAGATGTATCTGATACAGCCTTTGCCAAGTCTCTGAATGTGGGCTATGACAAGGTATATATCGGTTTTCCGGGAAAGCAGGAAAGAAATCACCAGGCTGTAAAGGAATTTCTTGAGTATCTCTATAAGTAGAGGTTCATCCGACACCTAAAAAAACACATACAAAAATACACACACAAAAGAAGGCGCCTTGTGGCGCCTTCTTAATTTATCATTCTTAATCTTCTGTTTTATCGTAGTTCATAATGAATCTCTTACGAGCCAGCTCATCATTTTCAAGGTACTCATCGTAAGTACACTGCTTATCTATAAGACCTGATTCCGTAAGCTCCATGATACGGTTTGCTGTAGTCTGGATAAACTGATGATCCTGACATGCAAAAAGTACAACACCCGGGAACTTGATAAGTCCGTTGTTAAGGGAAGTGATTGCCTCCATATCCAGATGGTTAGTAGGCTCATCAAGAATGAGTACATTTGTACCCATGATCATAAGCTTTGACAGAAGGCATCTAACCTTCTCTCCTCCGGAAAGGACCTTGACCTTCTTAAGTCCGTCCTCGCCTCTGAAGAGCATTCTTCCGAGGAAGCCTCTTACATAGGTAGCATCCTTCTCCTCTGAAAACTGGGTAAGCCAGTCAACTATAACCAGATCATTGTCGAATTCCTTAGTATTATCCTTAGGGAAATATCCCTGGGAGGTTGTTACTCCCCACTTGTATTCACCCTCATCAGGCTCCTCTTCTCCTGCAAGAATCTTGAAGAGCATGGTAGTTGCCTGAGTTTTAGGACCTACGAAGGCTATCTTGTCTTCTCTTCCCACTGTAAAAGATATATCATCCAGTATCTTTACTCCGTCTACTGTCTTTGACAGATGTGATACTGTAAGAACCTCATTTCCTATCTCACGATTAGGTCTGAAATCTATAAAAGGATATTTACGGCTTGAAGGCTTGATTTCCTCAAGCTCGATCTTCTCAAGAGCTTTCTTACGAGATGTAGCCTGCTTTGATTTGGACGCATTTGCGGAGAAACGGGCGATAAATTCTTTAAGTTCCTTTATCTGCTCTTCCTTCTTCTTATTTGCTTCCTTCATCTGACGAATCATCAGCTGACTTGACTCATACCAGAAATCATAGTTTCCGGCATATATCTGGATCTTTCCGTAATCCAGGTCAGCGGTATGTGTGCAGACCTTGTTCAGGAAATATCTGTCATGGCTGACAACAATAACCGTATTTTCAAAATTAATAAGAAACTCCTCAAGCCATCCTATGGCATCCAGATCAAGGTGGTTTGTAGGCTCATCCAGAAGAAGGACATCCGGATTACCGAAAAGCGCTTTTGCAAGAAGGACTTTAACCTTCTTATTACCATCCAGCTCCTTCATCATCACATAATGATCCTCTGTTTCAATACCAAGACCATTAAGGAGAGTTGCAGCGTCAACCTCGGCATTCCAGCCATCCATCTCAGCAAATTCAGCCTCGAGCTCTGATGCTCTTACACCATCCTCGTCAGAGAAATCCTCCTTTGCATAGATAGCATCCTTTTCCTTCATTATCTCATACAGTCTCTTGTTTCCCATGATGACTGTATCTATAACTGAATATTCATCATATTTGAAGTGGTCCTGTTCAAGAACGGAAAGTCTCTCACCCGGATCCATGGTTACATCACCGGTTGTCGACTCCAGGTCACCTGACAGAATTCGTAAAAATGTAGACTTACCGGCACCATTTGCTCCTATCAGACCGTAGCAGTTACCCGGGGTAAAGGTAATATTTACGTCCTCAAAGAGTGCCTTCTTACCAAATCTAAGCGATATGTTATTTGCACTTATCATAATTTTCTCCTTTTATTTAGATGACAGTTTTTCACCTGATAAAAAAGTGTCATCTTTTTTATAATTCGTCGATCAGTTTCTCGATCAGACGTTTCTTGCTGTATACATCATATCCCAGAAGGAATATAAAGAGCATTTTATTCAGATATTCATCTTCATCTTTCGGAATCTTCTTATCGGTTATCTGAGCAGCCTTGACGGTGCTGGAAACTATGTTGAAATACTCCGGTTTCTCCATCTCAAAGGTTTTCTCATAAACCTCGTAAAGTCTGTCACTGTACATAGATCCGTCAAGAAGCGGCTTCATAAGCTTGCGGATATCTTCGATGGAGATTACATTTTTCATATAATATATGTATATCAGAAGTATGAGATGATTCTGATTATATTTTTTCTTGTCGGGAGGCGGAAGAAGTCCATTCTTAGTATAATTATTAATCATATTCTTCGTTAGGACTTTATCTTCTTTGTTTCTGAGATTTCCTCCCAGCTGTTCATCCATAAAGCTGGTGAGCTGTTCCATATACATCTCAATATCCGGTATATCGTCCGGAACAACGAAATCAAGCTTTACCATATCACGTATGAATTTTTTAAATTCCTTGATATCATTTTCCATATCTTTTCCTCGATAGTCAGTAGTTATATATTATCCCTATCAGGTGGCATCCTTGTAGATATCCACTCTTTCAACTCGATTTTTATTAACTCTGCTGCATTTAAGCGTAACTTCTCCTGTTCTTACCATATCCCCTTCATTAGGAAGTCTGTCCAGGAGTTCTATCATGAGCCCGCCGACAGAATCATAATCATCAGAAGCAAGTGAAGTCCCCAGCGCATCATTCAGGTCATCAAGCTTGACTGAACCATCCACATCATAATGCCCCGGACTTATCTCCTTTATGAAATCATTTTCATGTTCATCGTATTCGTCGCGTATATCGCCCACTATCTCCTCTATCAGGTCTTCCATGGTTATAAGACCTGCGGTGATACCATATTCGTCAAGAACGATACACATATTGTCTCCTGACATCTTGAGGTCAGCAAATATCTCGGCAGTACGCTGGTATTCATACACATATACTGCTTCTCTCATCATTTTTCTGATCTGTATATCCTGATTGGCCCTGTTATTTAAATCAAGCAGAATATCCTTTATGTGAAGGATTCCTATGATATGATCCTTTGTCTCGTCGTAAATCGGAATTCTTGAATAGCCCTCTTCACCTATAAGCTCAAATAGCTCGTTATAACCGATATTTACATCCACACAGATCATATCGGCTCTCGGAATCATGATGTCCTTGGCAAGAGCATCTCCGAAATCCACAACATTGTTGATCATTTTCTTTTCCGAGGTCTCAATTACTCCCTCTTCACTGCTGACATCCACTATCTTAAGAAGTTCTGTTTCTGTCATCTGTTCAGGATTTTCATCGGGATCCAAACCAAAAAGTCTGAATATACCTCTGCATATTATATCAAGAAACCATATAACCGGAGTGAGAATGATCATCAGAACGTAAATAGGATATGAGAATCTGAGCGACATATTTAAACTATTATGTGTAGCAAAGGTCTTTGGAGTTATCTCACCGAAGACCAGCACGATAAATGTAAGAATTCCGGTAACAATTCCCACATATCTGCTTCCAAATATATTGGTACAGAGTACTGTAGCAAGAGCAGAAGCGGATATATTCACAATATTGTTACCAATCAAAATAGTTGAGAGCAGTTTAGATGAATCCTCACGCATCTTCATAACAAGAGATGCAGCTCTTCGCTTTTTATCGTTCTCATCTATAATCACTCTCAGCTTATTAAGATTCACTGTTGTCAGCGCTGTTTCAGCAGATGAGAAAAAGCCTGACAAAATAAGCAGTAAAACAAGAATAATTAATTCAATTATGACGTCGGGGTCCACTATATGATCTCCTTATTCATCTGAATCCTTGGTAATACCAAGTCTCTCAAAAATAACATCACAGCTTCCGTTTCCGTAGCTTAAAAATCGATTTACTCTGCTGATAGTAGCTGTGGATGCACCTGTTTTTTTAGCTATCTCCATATAAGTCTTATTCTGATACAAGAGACTCGCTACTTCAAATCTTTCAGCAACACCCAGTACTTCATTGGTAGTAAATATATCCTCAAAAAATTTGTAGCATTCTTCTTTATCCTTCAGCGACAAGATTGCTTCAAATAAATCATCAACAGCCTGTGTTTTAATTGTTTTAGCCATTTATCCCCCTCACTTAGGTTCCTTGTGAACCCAGACTGCAACAGAGCCTCTGTTAACATAGAAGTTGCCACATCCATCTTCATCAATCTTTATATTATACTTCGCATTTCCCAGCACATCTGAAAAATATGTTCCGGCGAACTGCTTTCCGATATACATCCTCTTTGTTCCACCCTTGCCGTCAGAAAGAATAACAGCAAGTCCGGAATCCTTATGATCTGCGTCACCTTCTCTGGTCCAGCCTATACAGTCCGGATCATCCAGGTAATCATGCTGGACACCATATGCCTTGGTAACTCTCAGCTTCATAAGCTTATCGAGAATCTGTTTTTTGGACTTTATCTTATCATGAGGTATACCCTTATAATCGCCGTAAAATACACATGGATATCCCTCTTCTCTGAGGAGAATGATGGCATATGCCATAGGTTTAAACCAGTCCTCAACAAAGGAATCAAGCATCTGACCCGGCTGGGTATCATGATTATCTACAAATGTAACTGCCTTGACAGGGCTTGCCTTCATAAGAGTTCCGTCCAGAATAGTACGAAGATCATAGGAACCGCCTGCCTTTGAACAGTGATAGAGATTATAATGCAGCGGAACATCAAAAAGTGAAGCCTCTGACTTGATCATATCAAGGTATTCTGTAAGAACCCTTACATCACCATTCCAGTATTCGCCCACAGCAAAGAGCTCCTTACCGGTCTGCTCTCTCACACTGTGAAGAAAATCTCTGTAGAAGGAAGCCGGTATATGCTTTACAGCATCAAGTCTGAAACCATCAACTCCGGTGGTATCAATATACCATACAGCCCATCTTACCAGTTCATCAAAAACATCTTTATTATTAAAATCTATATCAGCGCCCATGAGGTAATCATAGTTTGCTTTTTCCAGATCTACCTCATTGTTCCACTGTTTTCCTGTAAACTTATAAATAGCCTTTGTAAGTGTATTTCCATCCCAGTCGATTCCGTCAAAATGATTCCAGTTCCATTTAAAGTCCGAATATTTATCTTTTCTTCCCGGAAAATCGAATCTTGTCCAGGCACCGATGGTCTTTCCTTCACCTATCATCTGATATCTGTTGGATTCGTTGAACTCCTCGGCAGACACCTCTTCCATTCCGTCAGCACCCATCTTGTGATTGAGTACAACATCAGCATAAACATTTATATCATTTTTCTGAAGGGCCTTTACAGCCTCTATATATTCCTTTTTGGTACCATATTTTGTTCTTATGGTGCCCTTCTGATTGAACTCACCCAGATCATACAGATCGTATACTCCGTAGCCGGAATCATTTATACCTTCAGCACCCTTATAAGCAGGCGGAAGCCACAGAGAAGTAACCCCTGCTTTCTTAAGCTTATCAGCATCTTTTTTAAGTACAGTCCAGAGAGCAGGCTCACTTTTCATATACCATTCAAAGTACTGCATCATAATACCATTATCTATCATAGGTGCCTCCTATTTCACTAAAACACTTCGTTCATAAGTATATCAAAACCCGATTATATCTTCAACTTATATTTCATTCGCATTTTTTAACAAAAGATGTTATACTTGTGACATATATGTGTTACATTTTACATAAAAGGGGTATAACACAAATGGTAAATATCGGCTTTGATCAGTCAATTATAGACATCATATATAAATACGGTTCAGATATACTTGAGGACGAAAGATTCTTAGAAGAAACCAAGTATATTCAGCATGGAGACACTTCCACTTACACTCACTCTCTATGTGTAACTTATATAAGTGTGTGGATGGCCATAAGAAGCAGGCATAATATTGATATGTCCGCGGTTGTGCACGGTGCCCTGCTCCATGACTACTTCCTCTATGACTGGCATGAAAAAAACGAATATCATAATCTGCATGGATATACCCATGCCAAGCGCGCCATGGCAAATGCGCGTCGCGATTTTAACATAAACGAACTTGAAGCAGGGATCATTTATTCTCATATGTTCCCTCTCAATCTTACACACATCCCTGCCTCCAGAGAGGCCCGCATCGTGTGTATGGCCGACAAGCTTTGTGCCGGCATAGAAACCCTTTCTATAATGCATTATAATCAGGCTTTTGCCGAGGTATAGGTTGAATGACGGAATATACATCAGCTACAGCTTCCAAGGAGATTCACAAACTCGCAGAGCTGTGTAAAGAAAACAATCACATAGAACCTGAGCTTTATGACAGATACCAGGTAAAAAAGGGACTCAGAGAACCCAGCGGAAAGGGCGTCCTCACCGGACTTACTGAGATATCAACCGTAAACGGTTCCAAGATGATAGACGGAGTCCTCACACCAATAGACGGTCAGCTGAGATACAGGGGAATAGATATAAATGATCTGGTGAACGGATTTACCAATAATCACCGTTTCGGATTTGAGGAAACTATCTATCTTCTGCTTTTCGGAGCACTTCCCGATCCTACAGAACTGGAGAATTTCAACAAGCTTCTTGGCTTCAACCGCAGACTTCCCAATGATTTTATAGAAGACGTAATTCTCAAATCTCCCAACAAGGATGTTATGAATGCCATGTCTCAGGCAGTACTTGCGATGAACGCATATGACAAACGTTCTGACGATCTTGATATACAGAATGTACTCAGACAGAGCATTAGCCTTATAGCTACACTCCCGATGATAGCTGCATATTCCTATCTGTCCTACAGACATTATCTGCAGCGCCGCGGACTGTATATACATAATCCGAAGCCTGAGCTGTCTACTGCTGAGAACCTTCTCAGAATGCTGCGTCAGGATAAAAAGTTTGATGAGATTGAAGCTAAGCTTCTGGATATAGCACTTGTTCTTCATGCAGAACACGGAGGAGGTAATAATTCTACATTTACAACTCACGTTGTAACTTCATCGGGGACAGATACCTATTCATCAGTTGCTGCTTCCCTTTGTTCGCTGAAGGGACCGAAGCATGGTGGAGCCAATATCAAGGTCATCAAAATGTTTGAGGATATAAAGGCAAATGTATCCGACTGGTATGACGATGATGAGATAAAGGACTACCTCACAAAGATAGTTAACAAAGAAGTATTCGACAAGACCGGACTTATATACGGCATGGGACATGCAGTTTATTCCCTTTCGGATCCAAGAGCCGTTATACTTAAGAAATACACCATGCAGCTTGCAGAGCATAAAGGACGCGAATCCGAAGCTCACCTTTATAAAGCTGTTGAGAAGCTGGCTCCGATTGTTATCGGAGAACACCGAAAGATCTATAAAGGAATCTGCACCAACATCGATTTCTACAGCGGCTTCGCTTATGACATGCTGAACATTCCTCAGGAATTCATAACACCGCTCTTCGCCATCGGCCGAATCGCCGGCTGGTCAGCGCACCGAATCGAGGAACTCACCTGTGCAGATAAGATCATCCGCCCGGCCTACATGTCCGTTGCGGAGAATTCAGAGTATATACCAATAAACGAAAGATAAAAAAAGTGACAGTTTTTCATCAGGTGAAAAACTGTCACATCTTTTTTTGTGCTTTTTTTGTTTTATCTCATATATTACAGACTCTCAAGTGTTGTTCTGATCGCCTTGATGAAGTCCTGTGTATTCAGTGTTGTTACATTTTCAAGCTCTGTGATGAGAGCAAGATCCTTTGTCATTGTTCCGCTTTCGATAGTATCTATAGTAGCCTTCTCAAGCTTATCAGCAAATGCCATCAGATCGTTATTTCCATCAAGCTCGCCTCTCTTTCTGAGCGCTCCTGTCCATGCAAAAATAGTAGCTACAGGATTGGTTGATGTCTCCTCACCCTTAAGGTGTTTGTAGTAATGTCTCTGAACTGTTCCGTGAGCTGCCTCATACTCGTAATAGCCCTTAGGTGATACAAGTACTGATGTCATCATAGCAAGTGAGCCAAATGCTGATGAAAGCATATCACTCATAACATCTCCGTCATAGTTCTTGCATGCCCAGATAAATCCGCCCTTTGACTTCATTACTCTTGCAACAGCATCGTCTATAAGTGTATAGAAATACTCGATGCCTGCAGCATCAAACTTCTCTTTATACTCTGCATCAAAGATCTCCTGGAAGATATCCTTGAAAGTATGATCATACTGCTTTGATATAGTATCCTTACTTGCAAACCATAGTGTCTGCTTCGTATCAAGCGCATAGGTGAAACAGCTTCTTGCAAAACTCTCTATGGAACCATTCAGGTTATGCATACCCTGTACTATTCCAGGTCCATCAAATTCATGTACTGTTACTTTATCAACTGTTCCGTCTGCTGCAGTATATACAAGCTCAACCTTTCCAGGTCCCGGAATCTTCATTTCACTTGCCTTATATACATCACCGTAAGCATGTCTTGCGATTGTTATAGGTTTCTCCCAGTTACGTACACAAGGAGTTATTCCCTTAACCTGAATAGGTGCGCGGAAAACAGTTCCGTCAAGGATAGCTCTTATAGTTCCGTTAGGGCTCTTCCACATCTCTTTAAGATTATACTCTTCTACTCTTGCTGCATTTGGGGTGATGGTTGCACATTTAACAGCAACCTTATGCTTCTCTGTAGCATAAGCAGCATCCTTTGTAACCTGATCGTCGGTTTCATTTCTATGCTCAAGTCCCAGATCATAATACTCTGTGTTCAGTTCTACAAACGGAGTAAGAAGTTCATCCCTAATAAGCTGCCAGAGAATTCTGGTCATCTCATCTCCGTCCATTTCCACGATTGGGTTTGCCATGTTAATCTTAGCCATTTATTTTTTCCTCCTATATTTCCAAAAAGATGACAGTTTTTCATCTGATGAGATTTTGTCATCTTTTTTAATTTTCATCTAACTTACGAAGAAGTTCCAGCAGAACCTCTGACTCGCCGTTTTCGGAGAGAGGCGGTGCCACATGCTTAGCTGCTGCCTTTACCTCATCCCTGGCGCTTCCTATAGCGTAGCTTTCTGCGGCTGCATCCAGAAGTCCGAGGTCATTCAGATTATCGCCAAATGCCATGGTTTCCTCTTTGGTTATTCCCAGCTGCTTCTGAAGCGCCTTCAGCGCATTTCCTTTATCGGCTGTGAGGCCTGTTACATCCATCCACATGATTCCTGCACTGGCTATCTTAAAATGATCCTTCCACTTGTCTGTGAACCATTCATTTACGATGGCCTCTGCGTTATCCTTGTGATATATGGAAAGCTTTACTATCTCATCTGTGAGATGGGTTTCAAAATCTCCCACCACCTCTATGTTAAAACGGTAGGAATCTCTCATCCAGTAAAACATCTCGCTCTTATCTTCGCAGTATGCAGTATCAAGACCACTGAGCATTATATCACATTCGGGAAGTTTTTTTACATCTTTTATCATTTCAAAAAGAAGATGTCTGTCAATAACATGCATATCATAAACCTTACGGGTATCTCTTACCACTGTTCCACCCTCGGTTATATAATATATATCCTCACTTACAGGCGCAAAAAGCCTTGCCATGCTGGCGAACTGTCTGCCGCTGGCGCCCACGTAAATGATTCCATGCTCTTTAAGCCTTTTGATGATATCAAACATACGTTTGTCTATCTTGGCTGTACCATCCGGAACAAGAGTTCCGTCTATATCACTTGCAATTAATTTAATCATTCCGATTCCTCTATTAATTCCCTGTATAACTTTATTTATACAAAAAAGTAGCACTGTTCATTCGTAAAATGTAATGAACAGCGCTATTATACTTTTATTTCTATAATACTGTCAACAATTCATCTAACACAGAACTCATATGATCATCCACCAGACCGAAATCCATTTCCTTATAGCTCCAGGCTGCACGTGCTATACCATATCTATCAAATACACCGCAGATCATTTTGTACCACTTAAGTGTATCTTCAGGTGATACCAGATTGATAACACCATACTCTCCGCAGTAAAGTGCAACATTTCTTTCAGATGCAACTCTTACTGCTTCTGATACAAGGTCCTCAAAATATTCCACGCCGATCACATTGTCACGATCATAAGCCGAAAAGTCTTCCGTATATCTGTCAAGATAGTTTGTGCTGTTTTCCTCATACTCTCTGTAGGTTGAATCAAACGGCATCCTGAAGGCAGTATCCATTCCATCTACCCAGTATCCGCCCTGGTGAGTAAAGATAAGCGGCTCATAGCAATGGAAGTTATAGACTATATTCTCATCAGCCGGCATAGCAAGATCTTTAAGAGATTCGATACTGTTATTGTAATAACCGCCGACAAGGATCTTTATATCAGGAGCATTTACTCTGATTCTTCTGATGCACTCAGCAGAAATCCTGTTCCATCTCTCACAGTATTCCTTGTCAGTAACTTCATTAAGTATCTCAAAACACATTCTGTCCGAATACTTTCCATATCTTTTTGAAAGTTCTTCCCAGAGTCTGTAGAATCTCTCCTGATAGCTAGCACTATCAAAGAAGCCTTCTTCATTTTCACCTTTGTCGAAACTGAAGCCATAGGTCTTATGAAGATCAAGGATCATATTCAGACCGTACTTTCCTGCCCAGCCTATAATCTTATCCAGATATTCAAAGCCTTCCTCAAGGTAATTTCCATCATTATCTTCCACAAGATTATAGTCAATCGGAACTCTGATATGATCCAGTCCCCAGTCCTTTATCTTCGCTATATCTTCTTCCACAATAAAGTTATCATACCTCTCTTTGGTATAATCACACTGTGAAAACCATCCTCCGAGATTAACACCATGCATGTAGCCTGTTAGTTGTTTCATACCTTCTCCTTTGGGGATTCTTCGCTGTTTCAAAAATCCCATACTTTAATTAATCTATTCTCTCAACTCTGACATTTCTTATATGGATAGTACCCTTTGAGCCCTGATTACCCATGTTGAACTCAACACGTCCGTTATCATCGCTCTTATCCTTCATCTCAAATTCGAATTCGAAGGTCTGCCAGTCTGCAGTCAGATCTATCGGTGTATCCGGGAAATATCTGATCCAGTTCTCATCAGGAGCTGTGATTGCAGGCTTCATCTGTCTATCCTCTTCAGCGTAAGCTTCAAAGGAGAACTTGTATTTGCCGCCCTGCTCCATAGGCATCTTAGGCTGTACCAGCTGGATGGAATATTCTTCAGTACCGAAGTCCTCGGTAGTGATAATGATCTCATTATCCTTTATCTCAGCTGCGCCCTTTCCTCCATTCAGCTGAAGGAACTTCCAGTTCTCATCATCATTAAGATCCTCTGCCTCAGAGAAATCTGCATTATATACGAAGTTACCGGTCTCATCCGGCTCTCTCATCTCAAGAACTTCCACCGGCTTCTCTACATTTTCATCGTAGCTTTCCTTCTGGAAGATACGGACATAATCAACCTTCATGGCTCCCTTCTCATCAAATGGAGTCGAATCGTCAGGTGAACCCGGCCAGTCTCCGCCGACAGCCACATTAAGTATAACATGGAACGGCTGATCAAAAGGTGCAGGATAAGGCTTTTCCTCTCCACCGTCTACTGCTGTGAACCAGTCGCTTGTCTCATAATACTGCTGTCCGTCCACATACCATTTGATTACACCCGGCTCCCAGTCGATGGCAAATGTATGATACTCATTTGCGAAATCACCGCTTGCAAGTGTGTAAGAACCCTGATTCTGCTTATGAGGTTCTCCATAATGAAGGGTTCCGTAATTCATGGTAATATTATCACCCAGAACCTCCATGATATCTATCTCACCGCACTTAGGCCACTGGCCATAGTACTGCTCATCCTGAGGCATCATCCAGAATGCAGGAAGGAAGCCCTTGCCCTGAGGCACCTTAAGTCTAGCCTCAAACCAGCCATACTTCACATCATGCTTGTTCTGTGTGTTTACACGCCCGGAAATGTAAGAAACCTTGCCATTTTCTTCAACCTTTGTCGGCTGGATAACCAGCTCTCCATCCTTTACATAGGCATATTCATCGCTGGGAATATACTCCTGAAGCTCATTGTTAACCCAGCCCACTTCATGCTCTTCACGGTTCCAGTCTTCTTCATTTAACTCTGTCCCATTGAACTCATCATGCCATACCAGATGATATCCTGCCGGAACCTCAACCTCATCCTCCGAAACATCCGTAGCACTTGTATCAACCGCTGCTTCTATTACTTCTTCTGTTGCAGCCTCAGTAGCCTCAGCCGTAACAGCTTCCGTATTCTCACCACCACCTGAAGTATTACCACAGGCTGAAACTGAAGCAGCCATCATAAGTGCAGTTATTAACGAAATAAACCTGACAGATTTTCTTCTCATGATAACCTCCTAATCATATTCTTATAGAATTAATGTTCAAGGCACCATATATCGCCCATACCTTGATATCTAAGGTAATCATACAATTTTTCATTCCATCAATATATCGTTTTTATATCTGTTATGTCGGAATAATTACAATTCTTCACTATCCAGATCAATCGTGAACGGTCCGTCATTCACTATATTACAGGTCATATCAGCACCGAAGCTGCCTGTCTCTACCTTTATATCCGTTCCTGCTGTCAGCTGTCTGCAGGAATCAACTATATAATC
>JAFWSY010000260.1 GCA_017519155.1 Eubacterium sp. | reverse complement strand
GCTGTCATACATTCTCTTATGAGCTGCATCTCTTGCAGTATAGATTGTTCCTGTAATATATACATAATCACCGGCATTAAGCTCGGAAAGCTCACTTTCTGCTGCCGGAACAGTAAGATGTCTGTCCAATTCTTTTCTCCTAATAATATTATTATATAATTGCACTTGCGTGTCTGTTCACATGGCAGCACATATTTACTGCAACAGGAAGTCCTGCAATATGTGTCGGATAGGTTTCTATATTTACCGCAAGCGCAGTGGTGCTTCCACCGAGACCTGCAGGTCCGATACCAAGTGAATTGATACTTGCAAGAAGCTCGTCCTCAAGTTCTTTAATGTGAGGAAGTTCCGATCTCTTGTCCAGATTTCTGGTAAGAGCCTTCTTAGCAAGAATAGCTGAATACTCGAAATCTCCTCCGATGCCAACTCCGACAACAAATGGAGGACATGCATTCGGACCGGCTTCCTTAACAGTGGTAATAACAGCATTTTTAACGCCTTCTATACCATCTGCCGGCTTAAGCATGAACTGTCTGCTCATATTTTCGCTTCCGAAGCCCTTTGGAGCTATAGTAATCTCCAGTTTATCACCCGGAACTATATCATAATGGATGATTGCAGGTGTATTATCCTTAGTATTCTCACGAATAAGCGGATCACTTACTACGGATTTTCTGAGATAACCGTCTGTATATCCTCTTCTTACGCCTTCATTTATGGCTTCGGTAAGATTTCCGTCAAAATGAACCTCCTGGCCGACCTTAATAAAGAATACAGCCATTCCGGTATCCTGACAGATTGGTATCTTATTCTCATCCGCAACCTTCATATTCTCGACAAGCTGTCCGATAACCTGACGTCCGAGGGCGCTTTTCTCATTCTTTTCAGCCTGATCGATCCTCTGCTTCATATCATCTGCAAGATAGAGATTTGCCTTGATACAAAGCTTTTTTACTTCCTCAATTATTGTTTCTGTCTTAATCTCTCTCATATCATTATCCTATAAAGTCGTCTTTATCTGCTCCTGTTTTCTTTCTCTTTCTGTCCTGAATAAAATTATTCAGCTTAACGGATACATAGAAAATAAACAGTATTACCAGTATGATCGCCAGCCAGTAGGCTGCTGCCATAAGGAATTCCTCTATATTGTGAGTACTGGAGAGATTTTCCAGATTTTCCTTGAGACCATCCATTTCTTTTACTCCTTACGTTTATTCCATATTATTTATCATCTTCCTCTGCATCCTTCTCGGCTGCATCAATAAGCTTCTTAATATCATCAGGTGTTTCTTCCGATGCCTCATCAACCGACTCAACAGGCTCTTCACCATTTTCACCTGTCATTCTTATCTCTTCTCTAACCTTTGCGATACCTGCAACGGAGATATTGCTGTCAACATCGATCTTGATAAGCTTTACTCCGGAGGTATTTCTGCCGGTCATTGATATCTCATCACACTTAAGCTGGATGATAATGCCTTCATTTGTTATAAGCATTACCTCATGATCAGGATTTACAGCCTTAACGCCCACAACATCACCGGTTCTTTCGGTGATCTTATAGCATCTGATACCCTTGCCGCCTCTCTTCTGAAGAGGGAATTCCTTACGCATCGTACGTTTTCCAAGACCCTTCTCGGAAATGATAAGGAGTGCTTCACCCTGGGTTGAAAGCTGCATTCCGACTACCTCATCACCAGGTGAAAGATTCATACCTCTTACACCCATAGCGCTTCTGCCGGTGCTTCTGATATCGGTATCCTTGAATCTGATACAGATACCATACTTTGTTACCATATATATTTCTCTTGTATTATCTGTAGTCTTAACCTCGATAAGCTCATCATCATCCTGAAGAGTCATTGCGATAATACCGTTCTTACGGATATTTGAATACTCAGTTTCAGGAGTTTTCTTGATAATACCGTGCTTTGTTACCATGATCAGATACTTATGCTCGCTGAATTCCTTGAGGGTGATAACAGCTGTTACATGCTCTTCTGGTTCAAGATTCAGAAGATTTACAATATTTGTTCCTCTCGCATTTCTACCGGCCTCAGGTATCTGGTATACCTTCATCTTGTATACTCGGCCTTTATTTGTAAAGCATAAGATATAATGCTTTGTATTAGTCATAAGTATATCTTCGATAAAGTCCTCATCAAGAGTCTGCATACCCTTAATGCCTCTTCCGCCGCGGTTCTGCGCATGGAAGTTATCAACAGAGGTACGCTTGAAATATCCGAGATGAGTCATTGTAAGGACTGTATTTTCCTCAGGAATAAGATCCTCATCAACAATATCATCCTCGTCTTCACCGATAGATGTTCTTCTGTCATCACCGTACTTGTCTGCGATAAGCTGCATTTCATCACGGATAACTCCGAGAAGTATCTTCTCATCTGCAAGGATTGACTTAAGATAAGCGATCCTCTCGATAAGCTCCTTGTACTCTGTTTCAAGCTTCTCTTTTTCGAGACCTGTAAGAGCACGAAGTCTCATATCAACTATAGCCTGGGCCTGAGCTTCAGAGAGGGCAAATCTTTCGATAAGCTTTGCCTTAGCTTCATTTACGTTTGCTGCCGCTCTGATGATACGTATTACTTCATCGATATTATCAATGGCTATAAGGAGACCTTCAACGATGTGAGCTCTCTCCTCAGCCTTATTAATTTCCTTCGGGGAGAAAGGTGATGTCGGACCGGTAGTCGAGCGGACGCCGGGTGCCCTCGTAATAGTCGATGGCGAACGCCTCCAGCCGGATGCTGAAGGGCAGCG
>JAFWSY010000259.1 GCA_017519155.1 Eubacterium sp. | reverse complement strand
GGAGCTGTTCTCTTACCATTTCTACACTGAAGCATGTAAAGCTTCTTATTCTCAACTGTGAATTCCATATCCTGCATATCATGGTAGTGATTCTCAAGAGTATCACAAACCTTAAGGAACTCAGCATAAGCTTCTGGGAATTCCTTCTCCATCTGAGCGATTGGCATAGGTGTACGAACACCTGCAACAACGTCCTCGCCCTGAGCGTTGATGAGGAACTCACCCATGAGCTTGTTCTCACCTGTAGCAGGATCTCTTGTAAATGCAACACCAGTACCTGACTCATTGTTGAGGTTACCGAATACCATAGGCATTACATTAACAGCTGTTCCCCATGAATAAGGGATATCGTTATCACGACGATATACGTTAGCACGTGGGTTATCCCATGATCTAAATACAGCTTCGATAGCGAGCTTAAGCTGCTCAACAGGATCTGAAGGGAAGTCTGTTCCGAGCTGGTTCTTGTACTCAGCCTTGAACTGCTCTGCAAGAGTCTTAAGATCAGCTGCTGTAAGGTCAACGTCGAACTTAACACCCTTCTCTTCCTTCATCTTGTCGATAAGCTGCTCGAAATACTTCTTACCAACTTCCATAACTACGTCAGAGAACATCTGAATGAATCTTCTATATGAATCATAAACGAATCTCTCAAATGCTGGATCAGGATTACCCTTGATCATTGCAGCAACAACCTCGTCATTAAGACCAAGGTTAAGAATTGTATCCATCATACCAGGCATAGAAGCTCTAGCTCCTGAACGAACTGATACAAGAAGAGGATTCTCAAGATCACCAAACTTCTTACCGTTTTCCTTCTCCATCCAAGCTACACCTTCCATAGCCTGTGACATGATCTCGTCATTGATCTTACGACCATCTTCATAGTACTGTGTACAAGCCTCTGTTGTGATAGTGAAACCCTGTGGTACCGGAAGACCGATCTCAGTCATCTCAGCAAGGTTAGCACCCTTACCACCAAGCAAGTTACGCATAGACATATTACCTTCTTTGAAGGTGTATACCCATTTGTTTGCCATTTTAATTAGACCTCCTAAAAAATTAATATTATTTTTCGGAAACTAAGAAAAGAATGAGGATTAAAAACCCAAAAACCCCCTAGAGTCCGTAACTGCATCAGATTATAACACAAATCAATATAGAAATGAATACAAAATAATAGTTTTTATTAAAGTTTTTTTATATAAAAAGATGACAGTTTGAACCAGGTTCAACTGTCATCTTTCTTATGTAAACTAACACTAAAATTCAAGCTTCTTTTCGAAGTATGCTTTCAGGTCTTCTATTTTAACTCTTTCCTGCTCCATAGAGTCACGGTCACGAACTGTTACTGCTCCGTCTTCTTCTGAATCGAAGTCGTATGTGATGCAGAATGGTGTACCGATTTCATCCTGACGACGATATCTCTTTCCTATTGCTCCTCTGTCATCATATTCACAGTTCCAATACTTGCTAAGCTCTGTAAATACCTTTTCAGCGCCCTCTCCAAGTTTCTTTGAAAGCGGGAATACACCGATCTTAACAGGAGCGATTGCAGGATGGAAATGAAGTACTGTACGAACATCATTCTTCTCTGCATCCAGAACTTCTTCATCATATGCTTCACAAAGGAATGCAAGTGTAACACGGTCAGCACCTAGTGATGGTTCAACTACGTATGGAATATACTTCTCATTTATCTCATCATCGAAGTAATCCATAGGCTCACCTGATGTATTCTGATGCTGAGTAAGGTCGTAATCTGTACGTGATGCGATACCCCAGAGCTCGCCCCAGTCTGTGAATGGGAATGCATACTCGATATCAGTTGTATGATCTGAATAGAATGAAAGCTCCTCAGGATCATGGTCACGAAGACGAAGATTTTCTTTCTTTATTCCAAGGTCAAGAAGCCAGTTATAACAGAAGCTTCTCCAATATTCAAACCACTCTGTCTGAGTACCAGGCTTGCAGAAGAACTCAAGCTCCATCTGCTCAAACTCACGTGTTCTGAATGTAAAGTTACCAGGTGTGATCTCATTTCTGAATGATTTACCGATCTGGCCGATACCAAATGGAACCTTCTTACGGGATGTTCTCTGAACATTCTTAAAGTTTACGAAGATACCCTGTGCAGTCTCAGGTCTAAGATATACTGTATTCTTAGCATCCTCTGTAACACCCTGGAATGTTTTGAACATAAGGTTGAACTGACGGATACCTGTGAAGTTGTGCTTTCCACATGATGGACATGGAATGTTATGCTCTTCGATGAACTTCTCCATCTCCTCATTTGACCATCCGTCAACAGATGATGTAAGTTCAATTCCATTTTCAGCTGCAAAGGCTTCAATAACCTGATCTGCTCTGAATCTCTCATGACATTCTTTACAGTCCATAAGTGGATCAGAAAAGCTTCCGAGATGTCCAGAAGCAATCCATGTCTGTGGGTTCATAAGAATAGCACAGTCAACACCAACGTTATAAGGATTCTCCTGAATGAACTTTTTCCACCATGCCTTCTTTACATTGTTCTTGAGTTCAACACCAAGATTTCCATAATCCCAGGTATTTGCAAGACCTCCATAGATCTCTGAACCCGGATATACAAATCCTCTTGTTTTAGCAAGGGATATTATTTTGTCCATGGTTTTTTCCGTTTTTTCC
This sequence comes from Eubacterium sp., assembly GCA_017519155.1. Taxonomy (GTDB): domain Bacteria; phylum Bacillota; class Clostridia; order Lachnospirales; family Lachnospiraceae; genus Eubacterium_Q. The sequence goes on along the minus strand of JAFWSY010000259.1, from coordinate 3,502 downwards.
ATCTCTACTCTCCTTAATAATTAAACTTATATACAACTACTGCAGTACCATCACCTTTTAGATCCGCAGTATTATCATTTACTATATCAGCATACTTATTTACATAGAGTACATTTCCGCTGTTTATTATTATATTTACGTCAGCATTAGTTGTAAGCATCATGAGACTGGTGTCTGTGATGTCTGCCGATTCGGATACATTCCCCGAAGCATCAGTAAATGTAGCTGTCGCATCAGTTTCAGTAGCTTCTTCAGGCTTGCTCTCAGCCTCCTGCTTTGCCTTGATTTCTTCAAGAGTATATCCGGCAGCAGCCAGCTCCTCTTCGGAGATACTGTCAAGATCGATTTTGCTTACATACACTTCTTTAACTCTATGCTTATCCGCATCCTCCTTAGCAAGCTTATCTACTTCAGATACGCTGTAAAGAGATAAGAAAATATCTGTATGATTAAATTCATTATAAGTATCAAGATCACTATACTGAATAGCGGTCCTTACCACACCATTATCTTCTTTATACTCAACAAGATTTATCTTGCTGGCACCGCGGTCATTATTATATGTATCGATTTCATTTCTTACATGCTTTTCAAGTCCGGATATATCGACACCTGATTCATTATAGTTCTCACAGGATATCTCTGTTATGGAACCGTTCATGCTGAGTTTAAGAGTATTTGTGTTTATATCACCGATGGTGGATGTATTATTTACAGCAGGCTCGTATTCCTCTTCCTCCTGCTTCTTAAAGAAATCACATCCCGTCAGCAAAACAGCAATTGAAGAACAGATTGTTAATTTAATAAGTTTCTTTTTGATATTCATTTTATCGCCTTTATCATAATCATTTTTTCCAACAGTGTATGATTCTAACACAAATCAAATCATTATTAAAGAAGAAAATTATAATAACTTCTCAAGTATATCATAATAGTTTTTGGAGTATATCAAGTGATTTGAAACTTCTGTCAGAATGCAGTCCCAGATAATCATCAGCCAGCTTCTCTATCTCCTCCAGAATCTTTATTGATATATCAAAGCTGTAAACAGATGAGATATCGCGGCTCAGTATATAGCGTATGACATAGATGGCATCATCAGATATGAATCTTGCACCCGTTACTTTATGAAGCTGGGCATCACATATCATACCGCCATCCTTAAGACTTATATGATGGAGATTCTCTGTAGTATCACTCTTTACACACCGCTCCATCTGAAGCCCGAGACCCTCTATATCCATAAGTTTGATCTCAAAAGCAGACTTAATAAGTCTTAAGTCCTGCCTGGAAGCAAGTATGGCTTTAAATGTAACATAGAGAAGGTTCAGCTCATCTTTTGCTCCTATCCCCTCCTGGGTAAATGCCTGCATAACCTCACAGGCGTAGGATGCATAAGCCATCTTCTCTATATCATAGGAAAGTTCTAAGAATATATCCTTTATATCAGCACTTACCAGCGTATATGAATTCCTGGAAGGATGAAGTGTAAAGCATCCCATAACAAACTTCTGACTTACAGCAGTAAACTGGGAATTCTTTCTCCTTGCTCCGTTGGCAAATACCGTTATTCTGCCAAGCTCTGCCGTAAGAATAACCAACCTCTTGTCATACTCCTTCAGGAGTGATGTGTCCAGGACTATTCCGTTGACAGTGACATTATCATACATAAAATCATCCTAATGTAATCATTTATCATTAATATTACAATTCACGGTAACTCAAAAAACTATTTCTTATATCCATATTCATCAAGGTACATGGATTTATCTCTCCACCCCGGTCTTACTTTGACCCAGAGTTTCAGATTGACCTTCATTTCCAGCATACTTTCTATATCCCGTCTGGCTTCGGTCCCTATCTTCTTAAGCATGGAACCGTTTTTACCTATGATGATTCCTTTATGGCTTTCTCTCTCACATATGATAGTTGCCTCTATATCAACCAGAGAGCCATCCGGCCTGGTTCTCATTTTTTCAACAAGAACAGCTATGCCATGGGGTATCTCCTTGTCCAGATTACGAAGACATTTTTCCCTGATATACTCAGCAGCTATCTCACGTTCTGTTTCGTCAGTGATAGTATCCTCATCATAGTACATCGGTCCCTCAGGAAGCAGGTCATATATTTTTTGCATCAGCTTATCTAGATTGGTTGTTTCCGTTGCAGAAACAGCTACCATTTCATCAAAGCCGACCTCTTCATTTTCCTTCAGATACTCATTATATGCTTCGAATGCATTTTCTATCTTCTCATCATCGGCAGTATCTGATTTATTTACCACCAGAACAACAGGACAGTTAACAGCGCCATCTACTCTTTTTTCATTTTTCTTTCTGAGACCTCTTACGGTCTTGCCGATCATTTCGGCTATCAGACGCTCGCCTGTTCCAATAAATGTAGAAGGCTCAACTATCCACATAATGATATCCGCGGTTTTGAGCGAATCAACCGCTGCATCCAGCATGAATTCTCCCAGCTTGGTCTGTGCCTTATTGACACCGGGAGTATCCAGGAAGATGATCTGTCCGCGTTCATCAGTATATACAGTCTGTATCTTCTTTCTTGTGGTCTGGGCTCTCTTACTTACTGCGGCTATCTTCATTCCCACCAGATGATTCATTATAGTTGACTTGCCCACATTAGGGCGTCCCAGTATAGCCACAAAACCCGATTTAAACTTCTTATCAGCCATTATCCAACCTCTCAAAAGATGACAATTTTTCACCTGATAAAAAAGTGTCATCTTTTTATATTAATAAAGCTTAGTGATTTCTTTGAACAGCTCGGAGGATTCGTTTATCTTCTCTTCGCTTCCCACTGCGCATATGACGTCGCTGTCTGCAAGTGTCTGTACATATGGTGCAAGTCCCCTGATTGTTTCCTGAGTTGCACCAAGCACTGCGTCTCTGGACGCCTGTCTTTCTTCATCAGTTATACCGCAGATATAGCATCCGAAGGAGAATACACCTTCCATAAGCGGAGTCATCGGTGCATCCATCTTTGCTACTGTTCCGATTATGTATTTGACCATATCTCTGTCTGAGCAATCAAAATTCTTCACATAATCCACGGCCTTCTTATATATCTGATAAGTTTCTCCAAGATTCGGATCTCTGTAGGATGTCATAAATGCGAGTCCGCTTCTTGTGAAATCACACATGGCACCATAGGCGCCGCCCTTTACTCTGACGTTAATCCACAGATAATCATAGGAAAATATAATCTGAAGCACATTAAGTGCTCCGGTATACTCAAGGCCTGTCTTTCTGTAGTTTGCTGCAGTTGCAACATACTGAACCTTTGATGCAGTCTTAAAGCCTTCGTTCTTAACCTCAAGTACAGGACTAAGTTTCTTATCTTCTACTTCAGCATCACTTATATCAGCAAGCAGCTTACCCAGACTGTCTTCCAGAACAGATACATCATTCTTGGAAGTATAGGAAATGATGAGGGCTTTCTTTCTGAATATCTTCTCATAGATTCTTGTAAGATCCTTAGC
>JAFWSY010000258.1 GCA_017519155.1 Eubacterium sp. | reverse complement strand
AGCTTTTCCTTAAGAGAATGGCGGTTTCGGCTGAAATAGCTGAGATCAAAGCAAAAACAGGTGATGAGATATATAAACCTGAACGTGAAGCTATGTTAATTGAAAAGCTTACCGCAGATGTAGATGAAAAAATGAAACCCATGTATATATCCTTTATAAAAAAGATATTATCCCTCAGCAGGGAGTATCAGTACAAGGTTATGAAGGATAAGGATATTTAATTTTTTACTGAATTGTGTTATCATGACATAAGTTTTAGTTGTTTAAAAGAGGTATAAATTATGAAACTAAAAGATTTTAATTTAACAAAAGATGAACTTATAGAAATGGCCGACAAATATATGAATGAAACCTTTAAAAGGTATGATTTCGTAGCTGATGAAAGCCATGACATGTATTTATATGATGAAAATGATGGTAAATATCTTGATTTCCTTGGTGGAATCGCAGTTAATTCCGTGGGTGGCTGCAATCAGAAGGTTATTGATGCGATAAATGAGCAATCAAAGGTTATGATCCATGCATCAAACTATTTTTATACAGTTCCACAGATTGTACTTGCGAAGCTTATAAGTGAGACCATAGGAATGGACAAAGTTCAGTTCCAGAATTCCGGTGCTGAAGCAAATGAAGCAATGATTAAGCTTGCAAGAAAATACGGAAATGAGAAAAAAGGACCTGGTAAGAATACTATTATTACAGCTTACAATTCATTTCACGGAAGAACCCTTGCTACATTAAGTGCAACAGGTCAGCCGGGAAGTGCTATTCATAATGGTTTCGAACCTCTTGTTGAAGGTTTCAAATACGCTGAATTCAATAATCTTAAGTCCTTTGAGGATGCTGTAACTGATGACGTTGTTGCTATAATGGTTGAGCCTGTTCAGGGTGAAGGTGGAGTTTATCCTGCAACCAAGGAATTCCTTCAGGGACTCAGGAAGCTTTGTGATGACAAAGGACTGCTTCTTCTGTTAGATGAAGTTCAAACCGGCTGGGGCAGGACAGGTGCTGTTATGTCCTATATGAATTACGGAATAAAGCCTGATGCAGTTACAATGGCTAAGGCTATGGGCGGTGGTATGCCGATAGCAGCTATGTGTGCTACCAATGAGGCTATGGAGTCACTCAGCGCAGGATCACATGGTACAACATTTGGCGGTAATCCTGTATGCTGCGCTGCATCGTATGCTGCAATAAATGAGATACTTGATAAGAAGCTGTCTGAAAATGCAGCTGAAATGGGAGAGTATTTCTCAGAGAAACTTAGAAAGCTTCCACATGTAACAGAAGTACGTGGAATGGGACTTCTGGTTGGAATGGTACTGGATGGCGACTTCGCTGCAGATGTAAAGCATGATGCATTTGATAAGAAGCTGCTTATGTCAGTTGTAAAGCCGAATGTAATCAGGATGGTTCCGCCGCTCGTGGTTACAAAAGCAGAAATAGATGAGGCTTGTGCTATAATAGAATCTATACTTAAGAGTTATTAATATTTTTTCCGCGACAAGTAAGTATATGCTTGTGCGATAGCATACATGTTCGACATCGCTTTCGCTCAGGGCGGGTCTCCCGAACGGACCGCTTCGCAAAAGCTCGCTTGCTAAGCTCTCACTTCGCCCTTGGCTTGTGAATCGCTAAGCACCGCGACCCTTATGGTCTCACATGCATACTACGCACCTCGCATATATAACTTACTTGTTCGCGAATATACGTATCATCGCGAACGAGCTAACGAAGCAAGGCACGAGTGTTTGACTGAGGGACCGTTTCGGGTCTTGGCGCTTAGCGATTCAGACATCCGCTTTAGCAGGTGGCTGAGAGCTTAGCGGGCGAAGCCTCGCGAAGCGACCGCTAGGGGTGCCCGAACCGTGCGAGAGCAGAGTCCCTCAGTTGAACAGCTCGTGACTGCTGGTTAAGCTCGTCGCGGCGAAACATAAATCAGAAAAGAAGGAAGACGACATGGAACGTAAGAACGCTTGGAAAACTTATTCAAAAAGTGACGAAGCAAAGATCGAATCTCTTTGCGAAGGTTATAAGGACTATCTCTTTAAAGGTAAAACTGAAAGAGAGGGTACTAAGTATGTAATAGAGAAGGCTAAAGCAGCCGGATATATATCCCTTGAGGAAGCTCTTAAAAAGAACAAGAAGCTCAAGGCCGGTGATAAGGTTTATGCTGTATGCATGGGTAAAACCATAGCACTTTTCAATATCGGTAAAAAGAATCTTGAGAAGGGAATGAATATTCTCGGTGCACATCTTGATTCTCCAAGACTTGATGTTAAGCAGAATCCTCTTTATGAAAACAGTGAGCTTGCATATCTTGATACTCATTATTATGGCGGTATCAAGAAGTATCAGTGGGTAACACTTCCTCTTGCTATTCATGGTGTTGTTGCCAAGACTGATGGCTCTGTTGTTGATATAGTAATAGGTGAGGATGAGTCAGATCCTGTATTCTGTGTAACGGATATTCTTATTCATCTTGCTCAGGAGCAGATGGCTAAAAAAGCAAATGTTGCTGTTGAAGGTGAGAATCTTGACCTTCTTATTGCTTCAAGACCTTTAAAGTTTAAGAAAGATGAAAAGGATACTAAGGATCCTGTTAAGAAGAATGTACTTGCTATACTTAAAAAGAAGTATGGTATCGAGGAAGAAGATTTTATATCTGCAGAACTTGAGATAGTTCCTGCAGGAAAGCCTCGTGACATGGGTATCGACAGCTCCATGATCATAGCTTATGGTCAGGATGATAAGGTATGTGCATATACATCACTTATAGCACAGTTAAATGTAAAGAATCCTGAAAAGACTTCCTGTACACTTCTTGTAGATAAAGAAGAGATAGGCTCTGTTGGAGCGACAGGTATGCAGTCAAAGTTCTTTGAAAACTGTGTTGCTGAAATACTTGAACTAGCAGGCTATAATAGTTCTTTATCTCTTAGAAGATGTCTTTCTAATTCATGTATGCTTTCTTCGGATGTTAGTGCCGGATTTGATCCTTTATATGCTAACTGCTTCGAGAAAAAGAATGCCGCATATCTTGGGAGAGGAATGGTATTCAATAAGTTTACCGGAGCAAGAGGTAAATCAGGTTCTAATGATGCAAATGCTGAATACATCGGTAAGATCAGAGGCATTCTTGAAAAGAATAAGGTATATTATCAGACAGCTGAACTCGGAAAGGTTGATGTGGGTGGTGGCGGAACCATCGCTTATATTCTTTCCCTCTATGGTATGGAAGTTATCGACTGCGGCGTTGCAGTTCTGAATATGCACGCTCCATGGGAAGTAACTTCAAAGGCTGATATCTATGAAACTGAAAGAGGATACGAGGCATTTCTTTCAGAAGCTTAAGAGGATTTTAGATGAATTTTGTCCAAAGAAAAAACTGTTATATATCGCTTATAATGGTGGCATGTGTTATCACATGCCTTTTTGGCTTTATTTCGTCCGGTAATAATACATATGCAGAAGGCCTCAGTACTGATTATATGCAGACTATATATAATCAGAACAGCGGCCTTGGTTCTTCTGAGATAAACTGTGTTTATCAGAGTAAGTCGGGATATATCTGGATAGGTACTGATAGTGGTCTGTACAGATATAATGGCTCGGAGTTTATGCTTTATAATCTCTGGGATACTGATAAAGAAGATGTTTATTCTATCAATTCCATTTACCAGGATAATGATGGTGTTATCTGGATCGGAACAAATAATTATGGACTTTTCTATATAAAGAGTGGTGAAGCACATCATTTTTCTGATGAGTATTATAACGGTTTAAAGACTGTTAATGATGTTTGTCAGACAGAAGATGGAATCATTTATGTTGCTACTGCATATGGTCTTTATACCTATGATGAGCCTACACAGTCTTTAAAGAGAAAAGAATCCCTTGCTAAAAAATCCATTCCTGCCATTACTTATACAAATAATACTCTCTGGGGAATCTATAATGGTAATACTATATTTTCCGTAGATAAGTATGGAAATATCAAAGAAAAGCTTAATGAAGATCTGACTGAAGAAGAATTTTCCACTATTGCTAGTGATGGCAATGGAAAAATATACATAGGAACAGCGGGAAATGATGTCCTCTGTTTTAAAGGCTGGAATTCTTATGAGGTACTGCATTCTAACTGTGCCGGTATAAATGATATTTATTCTGTAAATGATCAGGTTTATGTTTGTACAGATAATGGTATAGGATATTTTAGAACCGACAATTCATTTATCAGTGTTACCGGTCTTGAAATAAGTAATTATATAAATGACATGATGGTCGATTATGAAGGCAATTTCTGGTTTGCTTCAAAAAGATCAGGTGTTCTTTATATGGCCAGAAGTAAGTTTTCCTATATGAATAAGGAATTCAAGCTTGATGAACAGGTTACTAACTGTATTCATAAATATCGTGCGAAAACTTATATAGGTACTGATGATGGACTGGTTATTATAGATGGAAACGGTGCAAAAGTTTCAAATACCGTAACAGATT
>JAFWSY010000257.1 GCA_017519155.1 Eubacterium sp. | reverse complement strand
TATGGATATGATGCTTCCTTACAAATCAGGAGATGTACTGATAAAGGAACTTCGCAGTTTAAAGGACAGTGCCCGGAGCAAGACTCCGGTTATTGTGCTATCTGCTAAGACCATGAAGGATACCAGGCTCGAGGTACTCAGAATGGGAGCGGATGATTATATCATCAAGCCCTTTGATCTGGATGAGGTGCTGGTGCGTATAGAGGTTGTTCTGAGAAGAAGTGAGAGCGAGGCAGAGGATGCAGTCGGTGAAGAGACTGATTCTTCCCAATGTCTTGAACATAACGGACTTGTTTTAAATAAGGAACTTAACTCCGTAACCTTTGAGGGAAGTCCTGTGAAGCTTACATTAAAGGAGCTTCAGCTGCTGGAATTATTTTTGAAAAATCCTCAGAAGACATTTACCAAGGCAAATCTCTATGAGACGGTATGGGAAGATACTTATTATTATGAGGATAATACAGTCAATGTCCATATGAGTAATCTTCGCTCCAAGCTGAAGAAGGCAACCGGTCAGGAATTTATCGAAACTGTCTGGGGGATTGGTTACAAGCTGGCTTAAAAATATAAGGTACCTGTCATGATTAATTATGTAATTATCCTGGTCCTTTCCATACTGGTGATATTCCTTTTAGTCAGGTTAATAGTTCTAAAGGGAAATGTACGTGATATAAGAAAAGAACTGGAGAACACAAGAACTGAAGAATACAATCGTGAGATAAGGCTTACCCTTCTTGATAAGGATGCTGAGGCACTTGCCGCAGAGATAAATCAGAACCTTGATTATCAGAAATCTCTGAAGATGGAAAGTGAACAGTCACGTAGACAGTTGGAGCAGTCCATATCTGATATAGCTCATGATCTGAGAACCCCCCTTACTGTAGTTAAGGGTAATCTTCAGATGCTTGAGAAAGAGGAGCTGACGGATAAAGGAAGGGAATATTTGGATATCAGCAGAAGAAAGGCGGATACTCTTAAGGGAATGGTTGATGAGTTTTTCGAGCTGTCGGTGCTGGAAAGCGACAGTAAACCTGCCGAGCTTCGTAAGCTGAATGTGATTTCTTTCTTATCTGAATTCATTATAGAAAACGACACTCATAAGGGAGAAGGAACTTACGCCGGAGATTACATTTCCCGAAAAAACTGTTTTCATACAGGCTGATAAGGCACTCCTTACCAGGGTGTTCAGTAATCTTTTTACAAATATACTGAAGTACGCGAAGGACAGCTTTGAGCTTAAGGTTACAGGTGATGATGCAGGTCTTTGCACAGTCCAGATAGGAAATAATGTGGCTGAACCGGAGACCATTGATATAGAGCATATCTTTGACAGAACCTACCGGGCAGACAAAGCGCGGCGGGACGGCAGTGCAGGCCTGGGACTTTATATAGCAAAGCTTTTGGTTGAAAAGCAGAAAGGAAGCATAACCGCAGAGCTTGAAGGAAATAAACTGATTTTTAATATAGTATTTAAAGAACAGAAGTGAAATAACAATCACTTCTGTTTTTTAGTGCGAATCCAGGTCGTTTTATAAAATTTAATTATTTAAGAAATTCTTTATAATTTCATTTTATAGTGTAGTCAGTAAAACAAACGAGAAGTTTCGTAAGAGATAACGCAGCACTCATAAAGTGATAAAAGTGAGGATAATATAATGTCAGATGTAATCGTTGATGTAAAGAATCTAAAAAAACAGTATGGTACCCAGATGGCACTGGACGGAGTATCCTTCCGGATAAAGAAGGGCAGCATCGTAGGTCTTATCGGACCAAACGGAGCAGGAAAGACAACCATAATGAAGATAATGGGCGGGCTTGCATTTCCGACTTCAGGTGAGCTTCAGATGTACGGCGCCACTGATGAGAAGGGGCTGAATCATGCGAGAACAAGAATGAGCTTCATGATAGAAACGCCTTATGAAAAGGAAAAGATGACCGCACGGGAGAATCTGGAGAAGCAGAGGATACAGAAGGGCATTCCGGATAAGAGCAGAGTGGATGAGGTGCTGGAGATAGTTAATCTCCAGGACACAGGCAAGAAGATAGTCAAGAATTTCTCCCTGGGAATGAGACAGAGGCTGGGCCTGGCAAATGCACTCATGGGCAAGCCTGAGTTCATGGTACTGGATGAACCTATCAATGGACTGGATCCCGAGGGTATCGTGGAGATAAGAGAGCTCTTCAGGAAGCTGAATAAAGAAAATGAGATAACCATGGTCATCTCTTCACATATCCTGAGTGAGCTGTCACTTCTTTGTACAGACTATATTTTCATAAATCATGGACAGATCAAAGGAGTCTTTACCGCAAACGAGCTGAAGGCTGCCTGCAGCGAATACTATCATATAGATACAGATAATAATGAGAAGGCAAGTGCAATACTTACAAAGGACCTGGGAATAGAAAAAGTAGAGGCACTTGAGGATGGAAGCCTGAGAATATATGAAGGTCTGGATGATATACATTTTATATCGAAGACACTCTATGATAACGGAATCATTCCCGTGGAATTATCAAGGAATGAAGTTAATCTTGAAGATTATTACATGCGAATGGTTCAAGACCGGCAATGATAAGAATTATTATTCAGCCGGCTTACTAGTAAGCATAGGCTGAATAATAATTCTTATCAGATGTCGAGGGTTTACCCGCGACATCGCTGAACATGAGGCTCAAAGAGCCGACGGATGCCAAGGGCATCCGGTTCAGCGATTGCTGGTAAGGTTAATATAGTAGAAAGGAAAAAACATGCTCAATATAATAAAATCCCTCAATTACTCCGCACGGCGTGATACCGTGAACTGGATTACCATATTTACTTTGCTTGTTCTGCCGGGTTTCGCCATGTATTTATCAGGACTCATAAATGGAGATTCGATAAACAAGATGACCCCCAGTACTTATTTTGCATCACAGGAAATGGCGACGGTTTTTACTTTAATGATCCTTGGAGTAATGATCTTTTCCTGCAAGCTCGTTTCAGGGGACGCAGGTGATAAAACCATAAATTATGAATTCATGGCTGGTCACAGCAGGACTAAAATCTTTGTGGCAAGAATGATGGCGGGACTTCTTTGGGGAGCGGGAATCGTCTATATAGCGACACTTCTGCCGCTGGTCTATCTGAATGCTATATATGGATGGGGAGAAGAGACTAACAGAACTGAGGTTCTGCTCAGATGTTTACTGCTTATCTTTCCACTTATCAGAAGTACGGCT
>JAFWSY010000256.1 GCA_017519155.1 Eubacterium sp. | reverse complement strand
GGTCACACGGCCGCCTATTGGATACACCACCACATTGTGAAGGAAGCCAAATTGCTGTTGCACATGCGGCACGACCTCTCGGTGCAAGCCATACAGCCGAAGCAGACGGCCTTGGCGCTGCTGTTGAAGAGGAAAAGATTGAAGCGGTTCCTGGGGATGAAAGAGTAATTGATAACAACTCTGAGTGCAATGAATCAGAGTATAATAATTCAAAATCATACGGAAGAACTGGAGCAGATTGTAGTAAAAATGAAGCGCTAACAGCTGATAGTAATATCGGTGATGCTAATGGTGATTCCGACAATAGTATTACTCAAGATATAATAACTACCGCCACAACCATGGAGTACAATGAAGCTAACCAGCTTATCAAGTACAACGGCTTTGATGTGCTCTATGACAGTGACGGAAATATGATATATGGTCCTCTTAATGGTGAGATGACCAGGTTTACTTATGACTGTAGAAACAGACTTATCAGTGCAGGAGAGGTAAGCTATAGTTATGATGCAGAGAATATCAGGACTACTGTAGAAAACGAAAACTATATAGAGCAGTACGTAACTGACAGAGTATCATCACTTTCGAGAGTTCTGCAGATTATCAGGACTGATAAAACAAATAATAAAAATGGTTCAGAAACTACACATTATGTTTATGGTCTGGGCCTGATATATGAGAACGGTGCATCTGAGAATACTTCTAGGAATAACAATTCTTCGGATAAACCTAATACACAATACTCAAAAAATACTGCGGAGTCTGACAGATTATTAATATACCACTTTGACCATCTTGGAAGCACAAGAAAGATAACCGATAGAAAAGGCAGGCTTCTCTACAGCTTCAGTTATGGAACCTATGGTGAGCTTTTGTCCATAAGAAGTGGAGAAAAGTCTGAGAAAGAACTGATATTAGCAGAACTTCAAAGTGAGAAACCGATATACTTCCTCTATAACGGAATGCTTGGCGTCATGACTGATGAAAACGGTCTTTACTACATGCGTCAGAGATACTATGATACTGACATAAAGCGTTTCATCAATCAGGATATACTTGTCGGAAGTATTGATAACAGTAAGAGCCTTAACAGATATGCGTATGTTCAGGGCAATCCTGTTAATTATAACGATCCTTTTGGACTGAATCCTCTGGACATTCTGAAACCGTATGCAAATTTAATGCATGGTTTCCTTAACATTGCAGGTGTTCTTCCGGGACCGCTGGGATATGTGGCGGATCTTATGAATGCAGGAGTATACTTCCTTGAGGGTAATTATAAAGCTGCGGCATCAATGCTGATCCAGTCCTTTAATACCTTTGCAACAGGCAGGATAATCGGTAATCTGTCAAGAGGAAGTTCTAAGGGTAGATTACTTACATCAATCTTTCTTGCAGGCACCGGAGCAACAGGTATCGTAAGTTCAGGAGACAGCTTCCTGGAGAATGCGGTAGGACTGGTATACTCTATAGCTAACAATAAGGATGCAGATACAGTATTCTCTTACCTTAGCGGAACAATCTGCAGCGCCGCCGGTGTTTATTATGGCGTTAAGTCATTTGTTGGCGGATACACCATGGGAAGCTATGCTCTTGAAGGTTTAGAGCAGGAAAAGCTTCAGAAGCTGCATAATACCACGTTGGTGGAGCGTATTTTCTGCTACAATAGTCAGTGCTTTGTTGCTGGAACATTGATAAAAACCCCTGACGGTGATAAGAACATAGAAAACATAAGCCCTGGTGACAAGGTTTATGCATACGATGCAGCTACGGGAGATATAGCAGAAAAGGAAGTTGTCAGAACCTTTGAACATGAAGTATATGAACTATACCATGTAGTGATTGATGGCAAGGAGATAGTCACAACTGCAGAGCATCCGTTCTATAAAGTAGATAAGATTTCAGAGAATGGTAATGGTTTTGTATGCGCCAAGGATCTTAAACCGGGAGATCAGATACTGCTTCTGGAAGGCATCACGGGAAAAGTAGAAGAGGTATTCAAAGAAGAACTCACTGAGCCTGTAAAGGTATATAATTTTGAGGTAAAAGATTATCATACCTACTTTGTTGGTGAGCAAGGGGTACTGGTTCATAATTCGTGCGATGGGGGAAGTAAATCAAATATACTGTTAATAGAAACATCAAAATATATATCAGGTAAAACCGCTCACCATCACATTATTCCTAAATTTAGAGGGAAAAGTAAGCCGTATGCAGATTTTATTGCAGAAAGAGGAATAGATGTTGACCAGTATACAATTACTGTTTCCTCAGGAAAAGGAGGCATGCATATGAATTCAATTCATGGAAAAGGAGACTGGAACACACTTTGGATGGAGTGGATAGATAATCATCAAGATGCTACAGCTAAAGATATTTTTCAATTCGCAGGGAAAATGATGGATGATTTTGGATTGAGTGGTTATAAAATACATCCATTTCATAAAGGAGGAAAATAAATTGAAATACAATTATTTTGAAATATTGAAATCATATTTGGAAAAAAGATATGAATTAAGTTGTTGTAATCAGGAAATGTATAGTATTAAAGTAGATAATATTTTGGGAATTGGTGTTAATGATAATGTAAAATATATTTATGAACATTATAAAAAATTCAATTTAGTATGGTTCGACGAGGAGAAGTATTTGGGGGAAGTTAATTTTGTCTCGTATATAGATTTAGAGAAAGAACATGCAGAATTGGTGGGGATTATGGAAGATATATATGATATAGAACTTGATGATTTAAAGGTATATCAGTTTGGATCCCCTTCCCCCTGTGCCGCAGAAAGACGCTGACAGGCGGAAAAGATCCAAACCCGATCCCCTTATATCGGAAACAAAATCACAGATATGACCGGGTACCGTTTATGGCTCTGGTGACAGGGAGG
>JAFWSY010000026.1 GCA_017519155.1 Eubacterium sp. | reverse complement strand
GTCCATCCTCAATAGAGATGATTGGATACTTATCTACAAGTGACTCCCAGTGAGCGATAAGCTCATCTGATGTAAATTCCTTTCCTGATTTAGGCTGCTTATAGAATCCCTTTCCTTTCTCACTCTTCCATTCTGACGAAGCCGCATCCATAGCAATCATGAAGTCCTTACCCGGCTCAAAGCCTGCTGCTTTTATAGCTTCAAGAATCTTCTCAATAGCTTCCTCATCACTCTTTAATTTATTAGGAGCAAATCCTCCCTCATCACCAACTGCAGTAACATCTCCCATATCCTTTATAAGGCTCTTAAGCTTATGGAATACTTCTGCACACCATCTGAGCGCCTCTTTAAATGAAGGTGCACCAACAGGCATTATCATAAATTCCTGTGTATCAACAGCACTATCTGCATGAGCACCACCATTGAGGATATTCATCATAGGTACTGGTAGCTTAGTCCCTTGTACACCACCGAGAAACCTGTAAAGAGGAATGTCTAATGCTATAGCTGCTGCACGTGCTGCCGCAATAGAAACGGCAAGAATTGCATTCGCTCCGAGATTAGACTTATCCTTTGTTCCGTCGGCCTTTATCATAGCTGCATCTACTGCATATGTGTCAGATGCATCCATGCCTACAAGCACTTCGTTTATTGTTGTATTTATATTTTCGACAGCTTTCTGTACACCCTTTCCGAGATAACGATCCTTATCTCCGTCACGAAGCTCAAGCGCCTCAAATTCACCTGTTGAAGCTCCACTTGGAGCAGTTCCTCTTCCAACTGTTCCGTCAATAAGATAAACCTCAGCCTCTACTGTAGGATTACCTCTGGAATCGAGAATCTCTCTTCCTACTACCTTTTCAATTTCAAGATACATAATTATCTTGTCTCCTTCCTGAATTCTTTTTATTTAACAGGGGCAGGATGAGCAAATAAGTTGCGGAAAATGAATTATGCCTATCACGTTATTTAAGAAGAATCATATGATTTACTCATCCTACTCTGTTATAAAAACACCTGATAATACCAGATGTTTTTTGGCAAATTAATACTTATGCAAGAGCCTCTCCAAGAGCTTTGCATTCTGAAAGTGCTGTGTCATCAGGCGCATTGTTAGCCATTACTCCGTCATTCACAAGAGCAGCACCTGCACTGTCGCAGCGATCCTTCCAGTCTCTCATCCACTGTCCGTCTCCCCAGCCATATGAACCAAAGATACCAACTTTCTTTCCACCAAGAGAAGTTTCAACAGATGCAAACATAGGATCAAACTCTGTCTCTTCAAGAACCTCTGCACCCATAGCAGGACATCCAAATGCGATGGCATCATACTCACCAACATTTGCTGCAGAAAATTCAGATGCTCCAAGAACCGCTACTTCAGCTCCCTTTCCTCTTGCTCCCTCTGCTACTGCATTTGCCATAGCCTCGGTATTACCTGTTCCACTCCAAAATACTACTGCTACTTTACTCATATTATTTCCTTTCCAGGGGCGAACCCTTATGTATTATTTATCTCCGATTTATTCGGAGTACTTACGCACAAACAACAAGCTGATCAAGGGTCATTCCCATCTTTAACCTTGCAGCATAATCACTTGTGCATTTCTTGTATCTGTCAAATGTATCCTCAGCCTTCAGCACATCTCCGTATACTTTCCAGCAGCCGATACATTTGGAACATTCACCTTTATGTTTTATAAATCCTTTAACATCCTCAACGGGGTATCCCAGAAACAGGCCTATCTCGTGAGGAAAATCCTTACTTGATTTTATGATTTCAAGTTTTTTTCTCAGGCAGTCGATGCAGGCTTCAGTATCCTCAACATCGTATCCAAACTCCGACAATAAATCGGCGGTATCCTTATCACAGAGGTCTTTTTCCAGGAAGGATGGTCGAAATATATAAATAAGAGCTCTGTGATTTAGATACCTTATAGGTATTGCCTTGATCCCCTTTTTCACAAAAATACCATTAACTCTGTTCACATCTTTAACCAGCTCTTTGTAATCACTGTATTCACAGGAAAACAAATTACCGGTCTTTATACCAGCAAGTGTAGGCGAACAGAATTCAACAATCATTTCGTCTGACATGTTGTTCTCCACTTAGTTAGTTGTGACTAACCCACCTGTAAATATAATGTGACAGATTACTTCTGTGTCGCTATTCAAAGTGTCCTCATAATCTGTCACATTATATTGTAAGGGGTTAATTATGAATAACCATCGTTAGTTATATCATACTCAAAACTTAAAATCAAGTTTTTATTTAAATATTTTTTATCTTAACTATTTTTTAGTTTTCGTATAACAGATTTTTTATTCCCTATTGTCTTTAAGACTTTCAACCAGATCAACCTTACCGGCCTTTCCTCTAAGCAGAAGCAATGAAAGAATATAGCTTACAAGTACCAGTATAGTCATCTTCACTATCGATATAGGATAGATGCAAGTTGCCAGATAAGTCTTATAAACTGACACATTTGCATTAAAGACTCCCTTTGTCCCGAAGAATCCAAGAAGAAAGCTGAGCACTATCGCTATAGGAACAAGAAAATGATATACATTCAAAACCATTGAATTGATTTCCCTATTTCTGTAGCCTAAAACCTTAAGCATGGATACTGATGGAGTGGATTCTGTAATGAGTACATTTACCATCATGTAAACAACTACAACACAGATGATAATTGCAAATATGTTGATTACTCCAACCAGGTCTTCCATGCTTGTCTTAACTTCATTGATCTGGTCTGCAAGAGACTGTTTGGATATAGTTTTAACCAGCTTGTCACTATCTATATCTACCTGTTCCTCAGACATAATTACATTGTATGGCAGCTTCAGTTCACTAACGCCTAATTCCTCAGCCGTCAGCCCTTCTATAGTGTCCTTGATATCATCCTCTGTTAGATCCTTGGCCCGCTCCATCATATCAAGAGTTTCACTGTCTACACTTGTAGGATCCGTTGCCATTTTAGCTGCTGCTTCCTCGATTTTATCCATATCAATATCCAGCTTATCATAAACGATATCCATGATATCATCTTCACTCATTTCATCCAGCCTTGACAACTTGTTATATTCTTCGATATCAATATCAAGTAACTCAACAGCATTTCTTCTGGAGCAATAAATAGCAGCCTGGGAATCATTCTTTACTATATCCGTAATCTTCACCATATATTCATCCAGTGTTATGGGATCGACTATAGTTATCTCATCACCGACTTCGGTATTAAAGGCCAAACTTGCCATGGATGTGATGTAGTAATGGTCTTCTTCGAAGTCCAGTTCATTTCCATCTGTATCCTTGAAGTTGATCATATCAGGACTGTCGATTCCCAGGAGCATAAGTATATCCTCTCTGCCCTTTACCTCGTAGCTTACACCGAGGATCGCATTTCCCTTCTCCGGCTCTCCAAGCTCCGGTGTCTTCAGAAAATATTCGTAGTTGAAAGTTCCGATCTGATCTACTGTGTGCTTTACATAGGTATCCATCGAATCGATACAGGAAAGACAGAAAGCATAAAGCATGCCACCGAAGGCAAGACCGATTACCACTATGATGCTGCGTCCGGGCTTTCCAAATATCTGTCTCAGTTTAAACTTTGTCTTTACGCTTAAACGACTCTTCTTCATGCGAAGCTTAGATGCCACACCTCCATGACTTCTTCCTGATATCATGGTAATAACATCCGTCTTCATTACTTTTCTTGCAGATCTGTATACCGAAAATGTATACAGACCGGTAGGTACCAGAATCGCTATCAGCATGTTTGAAATAGAAATACTGTACGCTGTAGGAATAGGTTCGATCTTGTAGAATAAATTACTTAAAAGTTTATCCGACAAAAGAAGTGAAAGAATAACTCCCATTCCTGTTCCAAGCAGTCCCAGGATAATCCCATACATTGCGTAATGCCTTGACAGTTCATTTTTTCTGTATCCCAAAGCGATCAAAACACCTATCTGTCTTCGATCATTTTTTATCTTTCTTCCAATTACAACAGATATAATAATTGAGATAAAAATAACCAGAATAAGAATGACAATATTCATCATATTTGAAGTTTCTTCTATCTCTGTTTTAGGAATATTGGTTCTGGTATTAGTCTCAGCCTTCAAGTAAGAAAGCATACTGTAATCTTTGTTGATTGCTTTTCTTACTTTACTCTCGTTATCCTTGTTATATCTAATGACATAGTATTCTTTTACATCGGAGTCGCTTTCCTCATCTGTATCTTTCTCTTCTGAATCATCAGTTATATCCTCGGATTCTTTTTCAGAATCAAGAGCATCCTCCACCAATTCATCAAATTCCTCATCGCTGATCATACCAATTCCAAATTCTGATTTCAGAGCAAATGTATCAGAAGTATCTTTTATCGGAAATAGATAATCTGTTCGTTCAAAGTCACCTGTATATTCAAACTTATGACCAGCCAGAGTAATCATGTCACCCTTAGCAATATTATTTCCTTTTGCGAGACCAGTATTGATAATAATCTTTCCCTTATCAATTTCAGTACCCGGTTTCGATGTAATAACATCACCATCTGCCATAACAAAAAGATTAATCTTCTTCGGTACACTCATTATGCGCAGCTCATATTTGTATTCATCATTTTTAGTATCAGCTGCATTTTTATCAATCTTATAATCAATGTATCTCTGCTTTTCCAGAAGGATGTCATACTTCTTTTCCAGCTTTTCTATATCTTCTTCGCTTATCTCATCTTCTACTGTAAACTGTGCATTTTCAACTTTAAACCTGTCATAGAAAACATCCAGGTCGTCTCCTATTTTTACTGCTGCTGCCGCAAAATCAAGATACAGAACAACAACAAGAGTAGTCAGAATGCATACACAGATGTAGAACGAGAGATTATTTTTTATATTTCTTAGATATCGTTTTTTCAAAGTCATAATATTTTCCTTATCTACTATTTTATTCTTATGTTCTTATCACTTCACCTGCAAACCGAAACACGCCACACCTCATCCGGTTTCTTTGGAACACCTTGTCTTTATAACTCCAGTTCATCAGCCGGAATTCTTGTATCATTCTCTTTATTGGAGGATACCTGTCCGTCCTTTATTCGTATTACTCTGTCAGCCATTCCTGCTATCGCTTCATTATGGGTTATAATAATTATTGTTGTATGAAATCTCTGATTTACCTGTTCTACAAACTTAAGAACAAGTTTGGCGGACTTTGTATCAAGCGCTCCGGTCAACTCATCACATAAGAGTATCTTGGGGTTCTTGATCAGTGCTCTTGCTATGCTGACTCTTTGCTGCTGTCCACCTGATAGTTCAGAAGGAAAATGATGTTCATACTTTTTGATATCAACCGCCTCCATAACCTCGTCGATATCAAGAGGCTCATTTGTTATATCAGCAACCACCTGTATATTCTCTTTAACAGTAAGATCAGGTATCAGATTATAAAACTGAAAGACAAATCCAACGTCTGATCGTCTATACTCTACCAGTTCCTTATCCTTCATTTTTGAAAGTGTCACTCCTCCGATCTCGAGGTTTCCGTCATCCAGATGATCCAGTCCTCCAAGCATATTTAGAAGTGTTGATTTACCACTTCCCGAAGGTCCAAGTATTACATATACTCCACCCTCTTCCAGTTCGAGATTTGCGTTGTCCAAAGCACGGACTTCACTTTCTCCTTTACCATATATCTTCTTTGCATTCTTAAGATTAATAAACATGTCTATTTCCTTTCTTACATTTTTCAACATACTCTCAAAATATATTTTTGTATCCCAGCAATTAGAACAAAGAGTGTCGCTTGCGACACTCTCCGCGCGAGGCGCGTGTTGCCAAAGGCAACTATCTACCTATCGCGCCGAGACGCATCCTTAGCGGAGCGTTTTTTATATAATAGGGAACGCAGTTTCCTATTATACAAAAAATGCCAAGGCTTAGAGTTTTTAACCCTTTGACCTTGGCATAATAGCATTTATATTCAGTTAAATCTGCTCCACTTTGGAACTTTTGCTCCATTTTTAAACTGCAATTTCATTTTTATATGAGTTCACGTATTATCTGGGCACTTTCGCGGGTAATGTTCCTATACTCAGGACTAAGCCGAATCTCTAGAAGCTTCACCTTACCTGTCTCAGTTTCTGTTCTGATCATATTTCTTGCCTTAAGATGTATTTTATACTGAATAGCAAGTTCCACTTTTCCTGAAAACTCCTTAGGAACCGGAACATATTTTTTGAAAAACAGTCCATAGCTTAGTATATATCTGGGTGCAACTATAGGTGAAAAGGCCTGCATTATACAGTTTGCAAACAGTAGGCTTTCATGTTCTGAGGCACCATCAATATAAAACGATCTTTTATCTCCTCTTACAGATACCTTGAGTTCACATCCTTTCGAAACCATTCCCAGAGATTTCATGGCACTTAGAGTACCACTTGCAACCTGCATCTGCAGCGCAGGTGAAAGCCCCTTGATGCTGGAGAAAAAGCCTGAGGTTTTATTGGTAATTCGTGGCGTTACTACATTTCTAACCTCAGAAGATCTGAATACTGATGGTACATTTTCCCAGCTTTTCCTGTAAAACTGCCTGTCACAGGAACGTTCCAGCATCCATTTGTTCCATCCCTCAGTGTCAGCCATGGTATGCATCCCGTCAGAAAGTCGCGCTATACCATTTTCAACTCTTCTTCCGTCCATACTGATACCAACAATTGTACCGAATCGCTGCTGCATATTTTTAAACTCAGTTGTATCATTAACCTGATCTGATACAGCCATAAGATGCCATATATTGGACTCTTTTTCAGGATTACCGGGAATAATACGAAGAGCTCTTCCCCTCATCTGATTCGTCTTAACATAGGTTGATGACGTGCTTCCGATAATAAGCGTATTAACTTCCGGAGCATCCCAGCCTTCACCGAGAAGAGCCGCTGTTCCTATCAGAATCTCAATCTTTCCCCTGCAGAAATAATCCGTAATACGTGTTACGATCTGGTCGGAAATGTCACTTCCCGATTCAAGTGTTGAATAACCTGTTGTCCCCAGATTCTTAGCCTTGATACCAAGTCCCAGATCTGAGATAAGCTCCTGTATGACTCCATCAGGCAGAATCACCAGACTGCCTGTCAGAACACCAATCCTTGTTCGATAAACCCTTGTTTCTGAAGGGTTTGCTTCTGTTTCCATCTCAAAATACTTTTCCAGATTTCCCAGATGTTCCTGTCGTCTCAGCCTTTCAAATACTGTAGATACTCCCAGATCTGTCAATGATTCTTCTGTTTCTACTTTTAAAAGGTCTTCCTTCCGGATATTGTCCATCAGCACAAGAGCTCTAAGCTCATTACCCATTACTGCTGATTCACATTTTAATATATCTACTATAGCATTCAGTTTTGTAGTTGAATTCTTCAGAACCTTATCAATACCTTCCGTGCTGAATCTGAGCTGAACCTTTCCATCTTTCAGAAGATGATTATTCGCCAGTGTTGTACTAATTGCACTCTTAAGATTATCACTATAGCTTAACGGATCATTTTCCAAAATATCCTTCATAAGTGGAAGCAGCCAGCTTGATGTATCTAGTTTTCTCTTTACCGGATTACTCTTAGTCACAACAGTCAGTGCTTCATTTTTTTCAAACTCCTCCTGCACGAGGCTTTGAATATTTTTATCCCAAAGGTTATAAGCTGCATTTGCCAGTTCCATGCTTCCTTCAAACTCAACCTGTACTGTACTTCTAATATATGCAGCATATTTTATAAGATGACTCATATAATCAGGGTTCTTCAGGATGAAATTTCTATATTCAGCAGGTCTTATAAGCACCGGAAGCTTTTTGATTTCATTATAAAGTTCCCGGTTTCTGAGTATTTCCTGCTCTGATGCCTGATTTCTCAGCAACTCCTGTTCAACCTTTTTCTCTTCAAGTTCACTTGGCTTACATAGATAGAGAAAATCCTGATGCGGGCAGAGACATTTCTTTACGACCATTTCCGGAATTGATATTTCCAGATCAATCTCACCGCACAGACTTATATATCTTCTCCATTCCAGATCAGATGTATCCATAGGAGGTGTGGCTGTAAGTGCAATCAGTTTGGAATTCATTTGTTCCAAAAATTCCGTAAGTGCATTCCACCACTCTCGCTTCAGATGATGTGCCTCATCAAGACATACCGTGCTGATACCCAGCTCTTTATAATATTTAATCATTCCATCAAAATCGGAAAATGAACCAGTCTGTGAAACTGACGCTGAACCACCGTCTTCTTTTGAATAAATGCTGTATAAAGCCTGATATGTGGTACATGTTATGATTCCCGGATTTTTTATATCAGTAGAAAAGTTTTCGTTCCAATAAGCTCTAAGTTCCGGATTATCTGCACTTATAAACAACCCAAGAAATCTTTCCTTCCACTGATTTCTCAGATTAATTGTCGGCACAAGAATAAGCGCCTTGTTTCCAAGACGTCTTATTGCCTCCAGACCGAGAACCGTTTTTCCTGCTCCCGGCGCAGCTGATATATGAAGGCGCCCATCCCCCAGCATCTCTTGCATCTGGGAAAGCACCCTTGCCTGATAATCCCTGAAAGTGTCTATAAACTGTACACCGTTATACAAATGTCCATACCCCTAAATTATTTATCATCTACATATTTTAACGCATTTTCCATAAGTAGGACAAGAGGGAATAAATCAGGCTACAAATACTTTTTTCAAACTTGTTTGTAAAGTTCTTTACATATAAGTTTATGCCTTTAAGATGCAGACCGTCTGTATTCAAGTGGTGCCATTCCGTACTTCTTTTTGAATGCTCCGGAAAATTTGCTCTGATTATCATATCCAACCAAAGCAGCTATCTCTGCTACACTTTTAGTTGACTTTGCAAGTTCCTTTGCTGCAAATCCCATACGATAGTTCTGCATATACTTATGAATTGTATCACCATACATTACCCTGAAATACTTATTTAGTGATACGTGGCTGAGCTTATACTTATCCGCCATCTGTTCAACAGTAATATCTTCAGAAATATGATTTAAAAAGTAATCATGGATTTCAGATACAATCTTCCTCTGTCCCTTTGTCAGATAGAACTTCGAAGCATCAGTAAGTATATGCCCGTTTTTCACAAGGTTGTTAATTCTGAGAACTGACAGGAAAAGTGTCAGACCATCAGGACTCTCTCCCTTCATTATGGTATCAAGTTCCAGCTCCGAAGCCTTAAGCAGATCAGTGACATTTCCAATATAATACTCAGCATCCCGGTTAAACCGTTCTTCCATATCATATATGTCTACTCCAAGCGATTTAAGATAAGCTTTCTGTTCATCATCAAAGGTATCCAGTTCAAAGGCTATCTCAACCCCTTCATATTCTTCACCGTAGAAATTGAAATTCTTTTCTTTTCGCTTATGACTTTCAACACAAAGCACTCCTGGTTCCATGAATGCATACATTCCATCATTGGTCTGGATCTCACATCTTCCCTTTGCGCAGTAATGCAGTACCGAGGTTCTGGTATCAGGAATTCCGGTTCCTATTCCATTTAGTTTCATAAGTCCGGTTATATTACCACTAAGTATCCTGATGCCCGGATATGGCTCTGCCAGATAGTATTTCCAGTTTTCCCTTCCATTCCCATCAGCATCCTGAAGACTTGCTTCTATAACCATATCATTTTTTATATTCACATTAATAACCGGATGCTCTCCGGATATAACTGCCTCAAGAAATTCCTGTGGTATCTGTTCTATATATGCCTTAAACCATGGAACAACGCTGAGCTTATTCTTAAGCTCACTAATAGTATTATTTTTGAATATGTCACTGCTTGCTTTCTTCATATTTCTATTCCAATCCTTTAAGAGTTCCTACCATATCAAGCTTCTTAATCCTCTTTGAAAACATAAGACTTACTATAACTGCCACTGCCAGAACAAATAATCCTGATATCAGATACAGAAACGGCGGTATACTAATATAATAATCATAATTATCACCATTACTGTTCATCATTGCAAGCAGCGATGGCTTTCCAAAAGGCGAACCTGCTATTATACCTATGACAGCAAACCAGATATTTTCCTGATTCAGGATACGTCTGATCTTCTTGGTTGAAAGTCCCATAACTTTAAGCGTTGCAAATTCCTTAAGCCTCTCATGGAAGGACAAATTGCCTGCGTTATAGAGAACTACAACTACAGTAATTACAGAGAAAATCATCATCATATAAAACAGATACTTTATAACTTCATAGCCTTCTATAAATACCTGCTTCAGCTTTTCCATATCATAGACACCGGATATACCATCTTTATCTCTGTAGTTCATTATATTCTTATCCGTAAGAATTGCAGTAGGAACGTACTCACATCCGGTTTTTTCAAAATCATCTCTGAGTAAAGTTATACCTGCCGTTTCAGGTGTCCTGTTGATAAGTCCTATCTCAGATTCATACCATTCATTCTTGGACTACTTCGCCCCAAAGAACAGCCTGCAGATGTTTCTGAAGGAAGGATGGTTCAAGGAGGTGCGTTCAAGCGACAAATACGACG
>JAFWSY010000255.1 GCA_017519155.1 Eubacterium sp. | reverse complement strand
GTCTTTTCAGCTTCTGCTTCTGCCGGAGCCTCTGCTTTAGCTTCTTCCTTAACCTCAGCCTTAGCAGTCTCTTTAACTTCCTCAACAGGAGCTTCTTTGACTTCCTTTACTTCCTTAACTTCTTTTGTTTCTTTAACTTCTTTTACTTCTTCTACTGCTGTTTCCTTAACTTCTTTAACCTCTTCAGGCTTCTCCTCTTCCTTCTTCACTGCAGCCTTCTTAGGCTTTGGTTCCGGCTTTGGAACTATAACAGCATCAGGTCTTGTTGAAGCAGTAAGTCTTCCTGAGCCCGGTCTCTTTAATGGAACAGGTCTCTTCTTTGGTTTATCCTCAGCAGTCTCCTCCTTCTTAGCCTTAGCCTCAGGCTTAGCATCACTCTTAGCTGTCTTTCTTACAGCAGCTGTCTTAGGCTTTGCAGCAGGTGCTGCAGGCTTTTTAGGAGCTACAGCTTTACCGGTTATTCTTATCTTAGCGTATTCCATAAGTGCATCATCTATGTCACTTGTCATACGAAGGCCTTCTCTTTTCTTACTGAGAATCATAATAATCTGATTTGCTGTAACCTGCTTTCCTGTTTCTTTCGTTAGTTCTTTTGCAAACTCGTGTATTTTCATTCGTTACCTCCAAATATATTCAAAACTTTTGTACCAAATTCATTGTCCTTAACAGAGACTACCGATCTTTCATTCTTTCCAAGTATTCTGCCAAGCGTTTCTTTATCACTGAAATATATATATGGCACCTTATAATACTTACATTTATTAGCAAATTTTTCTTTAGTATTATCTGATGCATCTTCTGCTATGATTATCAACTTAGCCTGCCCATCCTTTATGGACTCTTCTCCGCTGAACTCTCCCGATGCAAGTTTACCTGCCTTCATGGCAATGGCGATAAACTGCAGCACATATTTTGTTATGCTTTCATAGCTTTCATCCCTGGCAGCCTCACCTATAATGCCATCACCGTATGCCTTATCAACGCATTTAAAACTCCTGCAAATATAAGCGCCGCGCCCTTTCTTTTTTCCGGTTTCATCTATGCTCTCATCCTCTTCGGCTTTCCCCTCAGAATTAACCACTATACGGAGCATATCTGACTTAGGCGCTTCCTTTTTGCAGCATACACATAGCCTTATGGGCTGTTTGCCTCTGTTCTTCTTTTTAGTACTCAAGTTTACTCCTCTTCTGTCTCCTCAGCTTCAGCTTCTTCTGCATTATCCTCTGCAGCAGCTTCCTCTTCAGACTCTTCAGGCTGTTCAGCCTCATATTCCTCAACAGCTGCGCTTACATCCTCATCAGTAAGTGCCTCATCCTCTTCATCTTCGTAATACTCATCATAGTACTCATCTTCTTCAGCTGCCTGAGACTCACTCTTTATATCAATCTTATAATTTGTAAGACGTGCAGCAAGACGGGCATTCTGACCTTCCTTACCGATTGCAAGGGACAGCTTCTCATCCGGAACTATAACTCTTGCAAACTTATCATCATCGTAAACATCAACTGAGATAACAGGTGATGGACGAAGTGAATTCTGAATAAAGATAGCAGGGTTCTCATCCCACTCTATAACGTCTATCTTCTCGCCGTTAAGATCTTCAACTACGTTATTGATACGATTGCTGTTAAGACCTACACATGCTCCTACTGCATCTACATCAGGATCAGCAGAACGAACAGCTATCTTAGATCTTGAACCCGGCTCTCTTGAGATGCTCATGATCTCAACAGTTCCGTCTGATATCTCAGCAACCTCTTTCTCAAAGAGACGCTTTACGAATTCAGGATGTGTTCTGGAAGTAACAATCTTGAATCCACCCTTCTCAGTCTTCTTAACTTCTACAATATAAAGCTTGATACGATCGCCAACACGATATCTCTCACCAGGGATCATTTCCTTTGAACTTAGGATTGTATCAGTTCTGTTATCAAGACTTACGTTCATGTTGTAACCAACGAATCTCTGAACGATACCTGTAACGATCTGATGCTCTTTAGCCTTGAAGTATGTATAAACAGCATCCTTCTCTTTTTCCTTAATGCTCTGAAGTATGATACCTCTCGCCTTCTGAGCAGCTATACGTCCGAAATCCTTTGTAGTAACTTCGCAGCGAACTTCTTCACCGAGCTCACAGTCCGGATCGATGTGCTTTGCATTTTCTATAAGAATATCTGTATGAGGATCCTGAATCTCCTCAACAACTACCATGTTAGCGAATACCTTGATCTCACCTGTCTCTCTGTCCATGTGAACATCAACGCCTTCCTTACCGAAATCCTTCTCGCATGCAGATGTGATAGCACGCTCTATAGCCTCTATCATATCCTCTTTACTAATATTCTTTTCCTTCTCAAGTGTGTTTAAAGCTTCAATTATCTCTGACATTTTTCCGTTTTCCTCCTTAAAATGATTAATTTCTTTATTTTATATGATCATTATCAGCTGCATCTATTCTTCGAACTCAAGTCTTATACTTGATATGTTCTCTCTCATAAATGTAACTGTGCCATTGTCATTCTTAATGGTTATGCTGTCCTTATCAAAGCTGTCCAGATAACCCGTATGCTCCTTGGCTTCATTTTCCTTCTTATAAAGCTTTATGAGCACCAGTCTTCCTATACTTCTTTCCAGGTCTCTGTCCTTTTTAAGCTTACGTGTAAGCCCCGGTGAACTTACCTCTAGGATATATGCTTCTTCGATAAAATCCTCTTCGTCAAGCTTTGCCTCAAGAGCCCTGCTTATGGTCACACAGTCATCAATGGCGATACCGCCTTCCTTATCTGCATAAACCCTAAGATAATAATCAGAACCTTCCTTGACATACTCAACATCCCAGAGCTCATAACCGCCGGAATCTATGATGGGCATGACCAGTTCCTCAGTCCTGGCTTCAATATCTGTTCTTTTCATTTTCTCCCTTTCTTATTCCCTTTTCTTCACAGTAACCTCAACAGCATTCGGGACATCCGCACTTTCGTGCTCTATTGTCTGCTTTCGCAGACACCTCCCTCATGTTGTTTAGGTTCCTGCTTCGCAGGTACGATAATAGTAATCATTTTTACAAAATGAAAGTGGATTCGCTTCGCGAACCCACTTTAGTAATGATTTATTAAGCTAAATGTATGATAACACAGTTTTCTGAAAATGCAAGGTTTTTCTTGGTTTTTTTGAGATTTTTTCTTGTTTTTTTGAAATTTTTACAAAATAGTTACTTACAATATGATTTAACAAAGAAATCCATATGTTTCTGAATCAGATTTACAGCTTCATCCTTTCTGTTGGAATCCATATCGATAAGCTGTATAAGTCTTGCTATAGGTGCTGAAAACTCAAATGCAAGAATTACAGGATCACCTTGCTTCATGGTGCCTTCTTTCATCATATACACAAAGATTCCGGTATATAAATTAACGACATCCTCATACTGATGATCTGTAGCTTCACGGGCAAGTCCATCTATTCTAAACTGTTCAATAGTACAGAGCTTACGCTTTTTAACCGCCATCTCATCATTCATAGTATAATCCAGCTGATCCCATGTAAACTTCTTAAGCTCATCTGTGTTATGTATATGTATCGGCAGCTGATCTGCATAATCTGCTTTATTAAAGAATAAGTTCTCAGATATATCGAATACACATTTTAAAAGATCTTCTTTTCCTTTAAAATGTTTATATATAACCGGGCCTGTCATTCCAATTGATTCTGCTATCTCATCTACACTTGTGGCATCATAGCCCTTCTCTGAAAAAAGCGTTAATGCCGCATGTATTAGTTTTTCTTTGGTAGTTAATTCAGACATTTAATCCTCCGCTTACAATTCAATAAGTTCCTTAGGTGATTTTGCTAGGCTTTCGCAGCCATTTTCGGTGATAAGAATCATATCCTCTATTCTAACACCAAACTTACCCGGAAGATATATACCCGGTTCATCTGTTTCTATCATACCAGGTCTGACTATTGAAATATCCCTGGTGTTAAAAGCAGGTGATTCATGGATAAAGAGACCAACTCCGTGACCAAGACCGTGACCGAAATACTGTCCGTAACCCTGTACTTTTATATAATCTCTAGCGATAGCATCTACTTCTTTACATAGCATGCCCGGTTTAAGTTCATCCAGAACTTTTAACTGAGCACTGAGGACTATGTTATAAACCTTCTTTTGTTCATCACCGGCTTTACCTATACATACTGTTCTCGTCATGTCTGAACAGTACCCCTTGTATTTACAGCCGAAATCCATAGTAAGGAAATCACCCATTTCCAGTTTCTTCTCTGAAGGGATAGCATGAGGCATGGATGAATTAACGCCAGATGCCGCAATAGTATCAAAGGAAAGCCCTTCTGCACCATGGCGCTTCATACTGTATTCTATCTCTGCAGCTACCTCCAGCTCGGTAATTCCGGGCTTAAGGATATTCAGAATATCTTCAAAAGCCAGGTCCCCTATATGCTCAGCTTCTCTGAGAAGTTCTATCTCATCAGCGGATTTAATCTGACGAGGAATAAGAAGTATATCTCCCAGAGGTTTCAAAAGGAGTTCCCTATCATACTTTTTGCTATCGCATAAAGCACTTACGAACTTACTGTAAAGAGCATAACTGATGGATTCATTTTCGAAACCGATTGTATGAATCCGGTCTTGGGTTATATACTCCAGAAGGATATCAAAAACAGAAATCGTTGCATCAAACTGTCTTACCACAAATCCCTGATAACACTCTTTCTCAGCCGCCTCAGTATATCTCGAGTCAGTAATCAGGACCTTGCTGCTTCGATTCGTTATCAGCGCTACTGCCTCTCCCCCTCTGAAACCGGTATAATACCTTAGGTTATAGGGATCCGTTATCAGTAGAGCATCTACCGCTGCTTTATTAATTTGTTCACTGTAATCAATACTCATAATCGTTTCCTTTTATTTCGAAATAGATTTACATAAAAAGATGACATTTGAACCATAGCTCTGGGATACGGTTCGAACTGTCACCTTTTACATGTTTCTATTTGAGTTCTGATAGATCCAAAGTTCTGGTATATTTTCTGTTGCTGTAACTATAGCTTATATGGCCATTCAGGAATTTCATAGATAATACGCCATTTGTTTTATTAGTAAATTTTAGATCTCCGTAACCGGTGGAAGTAATCTTGCCATTTTTCATCTTCATTACACTAACTGATGCGTAACCCATATGAGACCATACCTGCATCACACCTTTTCCCGGATATGCAACATAACCTACATGTCCTGAATATGCAGTTCTTACTTTCTTAGCCTTTCCTTTTTTGAAAGTATAGATGTCTGTTCTTACATCTGCTTCACAGGTTCCGTACTTACAAAGAAGCTCAGGCTTCTTATCCTGATCAAGATCAACCAGATAATATCCCCACAGGTAGTCTTTTCCTAATCCGGTTTCCAAATTATATTTTTTAACTATCTTTTTATATGCAGCCTTCTGCTTCTTGGACATTTTCTTATAAGAAGTATCCTTGTCCTTAGTCATTTTCTTCGCAAGTTTACTGGCCTTCTTATAATTCTTTGCTTTATAGGCTTTAAGAAACTTTGTTACTGTTGAAGTGTATGAGGATTTTGCATTAACTTCCTTAACATTTCCACCTATGGATGTAAGTACTATTGCTGCAATCATCATTATCGCTATAATCATCTTAGCTGTTCTTTTCATTTCCCGTCCTCCCAGAATACAGAAATTTATTACAAACAGAAGTATAAACCATCCTTACGTAAGATTCAACGTAAAAAGATGACAGTTTTTCACCTGATAAAAAACTGTCATGAATAAAAAGCCCGGCAGATATATGCCGGGCAAATGTACATTTTTGTTTTATTTTTCATATACAGGAATCTTAATCTTCTTTTTCTTTTTTACTGTTTTTGTCTTGATTGCATAGACTTTTTGAGTGGTCCGACCTTTCTTTAACGCTGTTTTATGATTGCTTGTATATATATCAATATTGTTTCCTTTTATCGATTTATTAGTATCTTCTGCAACGTATCCGGATTTATTACCTATCTTAAGCTTTGTTTTTAAAGGAATAACCTTAGGATCAACAACAACGGTTCTTCCAACTTTAGGCTTTTTTCCGATTTCTGTTTTCTTATATTCACCATCACAACACAAAGGACAGGAACAGTAATATGTTACTGTAAATTTACCCAGATATTCCTTTGTCTTTACTTTTTCTTTTACTGTTTTGTATTTGTACTTATAACCGATAACTTTCTTTTTACTTTTCTTCTCCGTTTTTACTATCTTAGCTGCAACTATATTACTTGAATCACATTCACTTTGCTCTTTCGCAAAAGCCTCTGTATTCGGTAATAGTATACAAGCTAGTAAAACATAAAGAATACACCTTTTAAGTTTCATAAATTTTTGATTGTTTTCCCTCTTCATCTTCTTTCTTTAACCTCCACTAAAAAATAGTTAACGTACATTATCAAGTTATCATAAACCCGGTTAAAGCGTCAAGTTAGGACACATTTTATTCACAAAAAAAGAGCCAGCATAGGGTGAATTTTCACCCCTTTGCTGACTCATATTTTATTAATTTATTTGCCCATCTGAGCAGCTACTTCTGCAGCGAAGTCTTCGTTCTTCTTCTCAAGTCCTTCACCTGTCTCGAAACGGATGAACTTCTTGATATCGAAGCTGCAGCCATTCTCTTTAGCTACATTTGCGATGTACTGAGCAACGTTCTCTTTGTTCTCAGCCTTTACATAAGCCTGATCAACAAGGCAGATCTCTTTAAGATGCTTTGAGAAACGTCCTTCAACAAGTCCTGCGAAGATCTTGTTCTCAACATACTCAGCCTTGTGAGATGCTGCAAGATTTCTAAGTGCCTGAATAGCAGGATCTGAAAGGAAGTTGAAGAGGAAGTTCATATTTGTCTTCTTCTCTTCGTAGATATCGATATCTTCCTGAGTCCAACCTGTGTTTTCATCACCAGCTGTCTCATAGCTGTCAATCTTGTTAGCAACTGCCTCAGCGATAATAGCGTTGAGGATAGGCTTTGGAAGTGATGCAGGATCAGCAAGTGAGCTGTCTACTATGATTTCCTTCTCCTTAGCAAGAGTATCCTGTGAGATCTCATCTCTCTTTACATACTGAGGATTCATAGCTGCGATCTGCATAGCGATGTTCTTCATAGCTTCCTTGATTGCTTCGCTTGGCTGATCACAAGCAGCGTCAACGAGTACACCAATCTTTCCACCCATATGGATGTAAGATACTACTACGTCACCTGTAACCTTCTCAAAACGACGGATAGTAAGGTTCTCACCGATCTTAGCTACCATAGCCTTGTGATGACTACAACTTTTCTCTTGATAAAGTTTAAGCTTGCTCCTGTTATTAATAT
>JAFWSY010000254.1 GCA_017519155.1 Eubacterium sp. | reverse complement strand
TATGTGTGTGCATTTCATAATAATGAATATGATTACTATGACAGAGAAATATCAAGGCCTTATCTTGGTTATTCCAACTATATGGGTATAGGAAACGGACTTGATTATGAAAGAGATGAGTATGGCACGATTCTCTGGCCCCAGTCTGATTACTATATGGAGCAGAATACATTTAGCAAATACTGCAATCATACACCGTTCCATGTATATTACATGACAGTCAGCGGACATCTTAATTATGATTTTAACGGAAATGCCATGTCCGAGAGAAATTATGATAAGGTGGCTGATCTGCCGTATTCAAGTCATACAAGGGCTTATATAGCCTGCCAGCTGGAATTCGAGCGTATGATGGAGAAGCTTCAGTCAGACCTGGAAATGAAGGGACTGGCAGAGAATACTCTTATAGTAGTCTGCGGTGACCATGTACCATATAATGATATGGAGATACTTGGGGAGCTTTCGCCTGACGGCAACGATACATTTGACAAATACAAAAATACACTTATTATATACAGCGCCGGAATGACGCACTCGGAAAGAGTAGATAAAGTATGTTATTCGCTGGATATACTACCGACGGTGCTGAACTTAATGGGCCTTCCATATGATTCCAGGATGCTGGTAGGCAGGGATATCATGTCAGACGAACCCGGACTTGTGATAATGCATGACGGAAGCTTCATTACAGACAATTACCGATACAACGCTATGTCGGGGGGGATAAGCGAAAACGGAAGTTATGAAGTAAGCGATGTTGAATTAGATACGAAACTTTCCGTCGTGTCCAACAGATTCCGTCTTGCTGATGCAATCTGCGAGCTAGATTACTACAGCTACATCGAACAACTAGAAAGATGACACTATATTATCAGGTGAAAAACTGTCACCTAAAAAGATGACAGTTTTTCACCTGATAATTTTTTGTCACTTTTTTTAAAAATTTATGAAACCTTTTTTGAATCTGGTGGGTACTATATACAGAAAGACAAAAATTCATACAGATACAAAGGGAGGTTTTTAGTATGAGAAAGAATAATTTTAAAAAGTCTATAGCAATGATAATAGCAGCAGGTATGATGATGACAACTTTTACAGGATGTGGAAGTTCTACTTCAGAAGCTCCAACATCTGATACAGGTAGTAATTCATCAAGTTCAAATTCTGATACATCGTATGAACAGGATACAACAGCAGCAGCTGAGGAATATTATGAATATGAAGCTGAGGACTGTGATGATTCAGCAAGTTATGCATCTTCAGCAGCATCTCATTCAAACACATCACAGAGTGCAACAATGGTTGAATCTGATGACAGTTACAGTTATAAGGGCTGGGACAGATATGATAATTACGAAAAAGCTGATTCAAGACAGTATGATCATGTAGCTGAAAATGATTTCATATCAACAGCAAAAGAAAATACATCTACATTTTCCGCAGATGTTGATACAGCATCTTATTCAAATATCAGAAATTATATAAATAACGGAAACGCTATTCCGGCAGATGCTGTAAGAATCGAAGAAATGATCAATTATTTCCACTATGATTACAAAGAGCCTAAGAAGGGCGAGCCTTTCTCAGTAAATATGGAAGTTGACAGATGTCCATGGAATGAAAATCATCAGCTGGTTATGATCGGTCTTAAGGCTAAGGAAATCGATGAGAGCAAGAGAAAGCCAACTAACTTTGTATTTCTTATCGATACATCAGGATCTATGGATCAGGCAAATAAGCTTCCGCTTGTTAAATGTGCATATGTTAAGCTTCTTAACGAGCTTGGCGAAAATGATACAGTTTCAATAGTAACTTATGCAGGAAGCGACAAGGTTGTTCTTGAAGGTGAATGTGGTGCAAATAGTGACGTTATCGCAGAAGCTATCGAGAATCTCGAAGCTCACGGCAGCACAAACGGATCAGCAGGTATCAACACTGCATACAGCATCGCTGAGAAGTATTTTAAGAAAAAGGGAAATAACAGAGTTATCCTTGCAACTGATGGTGACCTGAATGTTGGTGTTACTTCTAAGGACGATCTTACTGACCTTATAACAGAGAAGAAGGAATCCGGTATCTTCTTAAGTGTACTTGGATTCGGAAATGACAACCTTAAGGATGATAAGCTTGAAGCAATAGCTGATAACGGAAACGGTAACTACGCATTTATCGACAGCGTATACGAAGCTAAGCGTGTTCTTGTAGAGGAAATGGGTTCTACACTTGAAACAGTTGCTAAGGATGTTAAGCTCCAGGCTGAGTTCGATGAAAATGTAGTAGAAAAGTACAGACTTATCGGTTATGAGAACAGAATGCTTGCTAAGGAAGACTTTAACAACGATGCAGTTGACGGTGGCGAGATTGGTTCAGGACATGAAGTAACAGCACTCTATGAGATCGTACCAGCAAAGAATACTGACCTCAGTGGAAATAATCACATACTTGATCTAAATATCAGATATAAAGAGCCTAAGGAAGATGATTCCAAGCTTCTCAAGTATGCTTGCAAATATTCAGATAATGGTTTCAACAATGAGCCAAGTGACAACATGCTCTGGGCAGAATCAGTAGCAGCCTTCGGAATGATTCTTAAGGATAGTGAGTATTCTGGAGGAAATTCATATAAACTCGCAGTAGAGCTTGCAAACAAGACAAATTATACTTCAGATGCTCTGAGAGTTGAGT
>JAFWSY010000253.1 GCA_017519155.1 Eubacterium sp. | reverse complement strand
TGGGTGACAAGGTAGAGATTGAAGTGCTGCAGGTGAATATGGAAGACCGCAGCATTGATTTTATTATGGCCGGGGAAAACGACGGGAAGAGGAATAGAGGTTGCAAGTGATCTCAGCGTAAATGATCTGGAGATAAACTGGCAGAAGACGATACTGACAACTATATCCGAACATCTTCCTACGGGTGTGCTGACCGGCTCGGAGCTTACAGATATAAGATTTACTCTGATCTCGGGTAAGGCACATCTGAAGCATACTGATAGTCAGGATTTTCGGGAAGCTGTAAGAAGAGCCGTTCGTCAGGGGCTCATGAAAACTGAGAGTGTCCTGCTGGAACCTATGTATGATTTTGTAATCAGTCTTCCTACGGAGTGTGTAGGCAGAGCTATGACTGACATATCCGATATGGATGGAATATGTGTTCTTGATGTGGACGGTACTTTGAAGGGAAGTGCCCCGGCCAGATGTATATCTGATTATCAGACGAAACTTACCCAGTATACTTCAGGACAGGGAACCATAGAACTCAAATTTGCCGGTTATACCGACATGCCTGAAGAAGTAATGGCCAAAATTATAGAAGAAAAAGCTTATGATCCTGATAGTGATAAAAATAATCCAGCGGGAAGTATATTCTGTGCACATGGTGCGGGATACTATGTTCCGTGGTTTGAATGCGAGGATCTCATGCATCTTCCCTCCAGAGAGAGTGAATACCTGGATATAGATGAGGAGAGCGATGATGAGAGGCTGGCCAGAGAAGCTGAGCAGTTAAGACTTGCCAGACAGAGGGCGGATAAGGCTTCTTCGGAGGAGGGACTTAAGGCTCTCGGAACCGATGAGATAGACGATATACTGCGGAGTGCGACACATTCCAATGCAGGAAAGGAAAATAGAAGGACAAAGAGAGTATATCTCAGCAAGAGCACGGTTAAGGCTGAAACAAGATCCGCTGCTTTAAAACAGAGGACACTTAAAACATTTACTGAAAAACCCAAATATCTTCTGGTGGATGGTTACAATATAATTCATGCATGGCAGGAACTCAGATCACTTCTGGAGGATGAAGGATCAAACAAGGACCGCCAGTCTCTCAGTCTTGAGTCGGCAAGATTCAAGCTGCTTGATATTATGTCCGAGTATAAGGCTATGAAGGGGACAGAGGTAATAGTTGTCTTTGATGCTTATAATGTCAAAGGACATATTACTGAGAAGATGGACTACATGGGAGTGCATGTGGTTTATACGAAGGAAGCAGAAACTGCTGATCAGTATATAGCGAGATTCACTATGGAGAATTCAAAGAATCTGGATATAACCGTATCCACTTCAGACGGACTTATCCAGCTGATCATAAGAGGAGAAAATTCAAAGATGCTCAGTGCAAGAGAACTGGAAGCGGATTATAAAACACTTAGGGGATCGCTTGGAATATGAAAAAATACATTTGCTTAACTTTGATGCTTCTATTAGTTGCAGCATGCTTGGTTACAGGCTGCAGCAAAGAAGAAGCGAAAAAAGAAGAAAAGAAAATAGCATATCTTTATATGCCTTCGCTGGTAGGTATGATGGAGGAAGAAGCAACGGGTAAGCTGGATGAAATGGGCTTCTATAATTATCTGGTGGAGTATGAAGAATCAGCTTCCGTGGAAGAGGGAAGAGTGATCAGACAGAGTATCCCGGAGCATACAACAGTAGGTACGGATTATGAAATAAAAGTGTGGATATGCAGTAAAGAAGGCAAGTAATATATATAACAGATTGAATAATCCGGTTGAAATGATACAATAGGGATTGCGAGAATTTCGTAAGAAACGGAGCAATCCGTATGTCATAGAAAGACGTCAGAAAAAAGGAGGAGAAGTAGTATGCATCAGTTCAGATTACCGTATCATCTTATTGTAGATGACGGCATATTCGGAAGAATTCCGGCAGTTATGGGGGACGTGATCCCGGATATTGATAAGAAGAAAACAATAATAGTTACAGAGGAGAACCTGAAGAGCATCTTCGGTTCGATACTGGAAGGAATAGAAAAGAGTTTTCCAAACAGTGAGATGTATCTGATACAGCAGGCATCCTATGATAATGCAGTTGCTTTGGCAAAGTATATCACTATGAACGATATCAAGGTGGTTATAGGTTTTGGCGGAGGTACTGTTCTCGATCTTGCAAAGTTTGCTGCCTTTGTAAGCAAGGCTCAGCTTATATCACTTCCGACAACTCTTAGCAATGACAGTCTGGCTTCGCCGGTTTCTGTTCTTGGTACAGAGGGTAAGGCCAGGAAAACATTTAAATGTACGATACCGGATGCCATCCTGGTGGATGCCAGTGTGATCGCAGGCGCGCCGAAGAGACAGCTTCTTTCGGGAGTCGGTGATACCATCAGCAAGTATACTGCTTTAAATGACTGGAAGATAGCACACACTGCCGGTAAGGACTATGTGGATGACTTCGCATATATGATCTCCAAGATGGCTTTTAACTCTATAGCTTATAACGATATGAAGGAACTAATGAGTATCGACTTTATAAAGAGACTTACCCAGGCTCTTGTAATGGGCGGACTTGCCATGGAGATAGCAGGAACCTCCCGTCCGAGCAGTGGATCAGAGCATCTGTTCTGTCATGCGCTGGAAGAGAATTTTGCGGAAGAGGTAAATGTACCTCATGGAATAGCGGTTGCCATGGGAAGCTATGGAGCCTGCAAATTCCAGAACAGAAATATCGCCAAGATAACAAGAATCATCAAAGAATATAATATTCCTGTAGTACCTTCCGAATGGAAGATAACAGAGGATATATTTATAAAAGCATGGCAGGGAGCGGCGGCCAGTCGTCCCGACAGATATACTGTGCTGAATGAAACAGACCTTTCTGACGAGGTACTCAAAAAGCTCTATTATGAGATGGAGGATGTATTTGCAAATCTTAACTAGAAATTAGAAAAATGCCTATGAAATATATGGCACTACCCACATTTTAATGATAAAATGTGGGTAGTGTTTTTATTTTGAGGAGGAGGTATCCACAAATGATAAAAAAAGTAAAAAGTATAATTGCGGTTTTGGTTTTGATGTTAACAATGTTAATCCCTGTAAAGGCAGTAAATGCTGAGGATACATTGGCATTTACAAAACCTATAACTATTGGAGGAACGATTTCCGAAACCTTGTACAGTTCTGCTACAAATGCCAAATATACATTTTCTCTTAAGCGTTCCGGAACGCTCACTGTACAGCTTGGTTTTAAAGAAGGAAGTGGATACAGCTGGGGTTATCTTGGTGGTATAACACTTTATGACCGTGATGGTAAGAAGATTGAAAGAACGGAAATCAGAGATAATTCTGATGGTACAGATAGTCAGGCATTTACAGTAGATATACTTGCAGGAGATTATTATCTCTATGTTGATACAAAAGCTAATGACAGTCATCCTTCATATATAGTCATAACTACTGCTTATGTTGATTCTAATGAGACTATTGTTGATGAACTCACTTTTCCACACGACAGCTAGGCAAATCCTATAGCTCTGCCGCTTGATAAAGTATATACAGGGCATATAGCTAACAATGGTTCTTCAGATGTTTATAAGGTTGAACTCGCTAAGGATGTTATGCTTAACGTTGCTATGACAAACCGTACAAACGGTATTAATTTTGAGATAATCAATACCAATAATACCGTTAATAAAAAGTATGGCACCGGAGATAAGGCTTTTACAGATAAGATATTCTGTCCTAAGGGAACTTATTTTATTACTGTAAGCAAGTACAATACTTATGGTTCTTATACTATTAAAGTATCTACATCTTCCCTGGCAACTACTACAGTTAAGAAGTTAAAGAATATCAGAGGAAAGATGATGTCTGTAAAGTTTGGCTTAAAATCTGTAAATGATGCAGCCGGATATCAGATACAGTATTCAACCTCTAAAAACTTTAAAAAAGGTAAGAAGTCT
Organism: Eubacterium sp.; assembly: GCA_017519155.1. Lineage (GTDB taxonomy): Bacteria > Bacillota > Clostridia > Lachnospirales > Lachnospiraceae > Eubacterium_Q. Next base: position 4,644 of record JAFWSY010000253.1, on the reverse strand, counting down.
GTTTATATAGAGAATAATGATTATCTGAAGTCGACTTATACATTATCGGGATTGAAAAAGAAAAAGACCTATTATGTAAGAATCAGAACTTATATGACTGATAATCGTGGCGACAGATATTATTCATCCTGGAGCAAAGCTAAGAAGATAAAGATTAAAAAATGATCGAAAGGAATCAGATTGAAAGATAGATTACTGTATAAATTTGGGAACAGGGGGAACATGAATTGAGTAGTATAAATATCAAGACTGAGAAAAAACGCTTCCCGGTAGCAAAGGATCTGTATGGCCTGTTCTTTGAGGATATCAGCCGTGCAGGAGACGGTGGTCTCTATCCGGAGATGATAAGGAATCGTTCCTTCGAGGATTCGCTTCTTCCGGAAGGCTGTACAACAAGTGATGGAGGAAAGACCTTCGTTTCGCCTACAGGCTGGATCGAAGAGTTTAATAACGGTGAAGGAATGAGTTCCTGGGTAAGGGACAGTAAGATCGAACCAACACCGGTTCCCGGATGGTACTGTGAGAATGCTGAGATGGCTCTGGATAAAGAGATGGTTCTTAATCCCAAACGTAAGGTTTCCCTCAAGGTGGACTTTGCAGCAGGAGGTCAGATCCGTAATATCGGTTATACAGGTGTACCTCAGGCAGAGGGCAAGTCATATGATTTCTATATGTTTGCCCGTTCTGATAAGGATGTAACACTTGATATATCCATAAGAGAAAAAGAGCAGGTTTCTTCATCTGCCAGGATAGATATTAAGGCCGGTGACTGGACCAGATATGATGCAAAACTGGATGCAGGGTTAACTACAGGAAAAGGTGAATTCTATATCACCTGTCCTGAAGAGGCAACTGTATATTTTGGCTTTGTATCCCTTATGCCTTCGGAAACCTTCATGGGTCATGGCTTAAGACTTGATATCGCAGAGAAGCTTCGTGATATGAATCCTGCCTTTCTTCGTTTTCCGGGAGGCTGTATAGTTGAAGGCTTTTCCATGGAAACAGTATGGTATTTTAAGAATACCATCGGTCCTGTATGGGAGCGTCCGTCCCACTGGCTGCTGTGGCATTACCGTGCTACAAACGGACTCGGTTTTCATGAATATCTTCAGCTCTGTGAGGATCTGGATGTAGCACCCCTTTATGTATGTAACTGTGGAATGACCTGTCAGGGACGCTGCCCGAGATATTTTAATGAGGAAGAGCAGCGTGAGATGATGGAGGATATATTTGCCGCACTGGAATATGCACTTGGTGATTCAAGTACCAGGTGGGGTAAAGTCCGTGCAAGTATGGGACATCCTGAACCCTTCAGACTTGATTATCTGGAGATCGGAAATGAAAACTCCGGCCCTGAATATGACTGGCGCTATGATATGATCAGAGAAGCTGTTCTGGAGAAATATCCGAAGCTTATCATTGTTACAAACGATCGTGGTAAGACTAAGAAGCTGGAAGCAGATATCGCAGATGATCATTACTATAATATGCCGGAATTCTTTGCTGAGGGTATTCATATATATGATAACTATGACAGATCTGAGCCGGATATCTTTGTGGGAGAATTCTCGGTTAATCAGACCTACGAGGGTCAACATAGAGGGGCTATTGGTGAAGCCATGTTCATGCTGGGAATGGAAAGAAACCAGGATAAGGTAAAGCTTTGTTCCTATGCACCGCTTTTCCAGCATATCAATTATGGTTCCTGGTTCCCAAACCTGATCATATATGATACCTTAAGAAGCTTTGTTATACCGTCCTATTACTGCTACAGAATACTGGGTGGAAATCGCGGTGATAATGTAGTTGATTTTAAGGAAGATGTTAAGAAGATATATTATGATATCCACGGACTTCCTGCACTGTCGGGTGATGATGGTGTAAGATATAAAAATCCTGTATGGAACGGTGAGACTGTAAGTCCGTCAAGAGATATACTGGCCGGTCATGAGATTGATTCTCAGAATGAGATTACCGTACATCAGAAGCTTGATAAGGATATGCCGGAATTTCCATTTAAGGTTTATCCTCTTGTTACACTAGGGGAGGATCTGGAGGTAAGAGAGGGAGTATTTGAAGTAGATGCATATTATGAGGCGGGAAAAGATATCGCACTTGGAGTACTTGCTTCTCCGAAACCGCTGTCATATTATGACAGAACCAATCCTAATCCTACAGATCCATGGAGTATGCGCTTCCTGGAAGTGTCCCGCTGGATCATATCAGATGGAAAGTCCTATGTGGCGCGTGACAGCTTCCCGCCTAAACCACTTTCAGAGGCAAAGAAAGTGAGCCTCAGGGAAAATGAATTCAATCATCTGAAGTATAATGTTTCAGGTCATTATATAACTCTTGAGATAAACGGTGAAAAGGTAGACACTGTAGAACTTCCATATTATCCTGCTATGGGTACGGTTGTTACTGATACGGAAGATGAAGTGATCGTTAAGATAGTCAACTTCTCTGATGAAAAAGAAGTTGTGGAGATCAATCTGGACGTAGAGGTGGAATCTGAATACACTGTAAATTATCTTACAGGAAATGCGACGGATGAAAACAGTCTGGAGGCTCCGGACAATGTTCATGATGAGTTTATACAGCTAAGTGGTGCGGCAAGAAGCTTCACATATGAAGCCCCGGCACTGTCTGTAAATGCTCTGAGACTGAAGAAGAGAAAATAGAAAATGTCCTAAAATAGCCATTTTTACAGGTATCCAATGGATACTTTTAAGTTAAATGGCTATTTTCTGTTGGAAATGAATATTCACTATGATAAGATTTCATTTATAAGAACTAATAAAAGTGAAGGGACGAAAGGAGTTGTATCGTAGTTATGAAGAAATTCAAAACATTAACAAAATGCATAGCGACCTTTATGATGACAACAGCAATGGTTCTCGGCACTATACCGTTTTCCAGTGAGGCAGCATCGATAGAAGGGTTTCGTTGGTTAGGCAGGGACGGCTCAGCTCAAGTTAATACGGGCCTTGGTAACGGGACCGAAAATGCGTGTCGCTGGTGGGTTGCAACTGACAAAAACGATGGTGGCGCTTCAAAGTTGATATTAAGCGGTAACACTGATCCGATTGAGCCTGGAGCTTACATCAGCGATGAAGATATCAAAAAATCCGGTGGAATCAGCGGTACGGGAATATTGGGGCCCGGCTATGATTATCCATATATATATGTCGGCTTCAACGTTGTGGGGCTGGGAAGTGATTCAAAGGTAGTTGCGACCGATGTCACGGATTGGGGCGGTATATCCATTGCCTATGAAAGTGATATTCCGGTAGCCCTTGAACTTGGTAGGGGAAAAGAAGGAGATAAAGAAGTGGGTTATGATCGCCCGAGAGTCACTCTTAAATCAACTGACGGAGAATGCAAAGTGGAATCTTTTGCCTGGGAAGAGTTCTGGCAGATGGGATGGGGTGATGAAATACCCCCAAATGAATTTTCACATAAAGTGGCGTCAATCAATTTCAAGATAGAAGCCATGTCCGGAACAGAATGCCATTTCAAGATTATCGGTATCGGCTCCAAAGATGCTGACTTGTCCGGTAATTATAACATTACATTTAATACAAACGGAGGAAGTAATGTAGAGGCACAGTCTGTAAAGCCGGGGGAGAAAGCGACTAGGCCTGTGGCACCCACAAAGAGTGGTTCCACCTTTGCAGGTTGGTATAAGGATAGTGATCTTACAACACCGTTTAACTTTGAAAAACCGATTACAGAGGATACAGTTGTTTATGCTGCTTGGAATAATGGCTCTACCCCTGCTACATATTCAGTTACATTTGATACTGATGGCGGAAGTGAAGTTCCGGCTCAGAATATTATGAGTGGGTTTAATGCGACTAAGCCGGCAAATCCGACAAAGAGTGGAAATGTATTTACAGGCTGGTACGCTGACAGTGCGTTAAAGACACCTTTTGATTTTAGTACTCCAATTACCAAGGATACAACTATATATGCTAAGTGGACAGCTGCTGCTGATCCTGTAACATATATGGTAGTCTTCAATTCAAATGGTGGAAGCTTTGTATCTGCTCAAAGTGTAAAGAGTGGAGAAAAAGCAGTTAAGCCGGCAGATCCTGTTAAAGAAGGATTTACATTTGGTGGCTGGTATAAGGATAGTGAGTGCAAAACAGCCTTTGATTTTAATACACCAATTACAGAACTTACTATGGTTTATGCTAAGTGGAATGATCCATCAGCACCTGAATCTACACCTACACCTGAATCTGATTCTTCCGCACATACAGTTACATTTATCACTAATGGTGGAAGCAAAGTTGCTGCTCAGAAGGTAGCGCATGGAAAGAAGGTTACATATCCGGATGAACCTACAAAGCAAGGTTATAAATTCGAAGGCTGGTACAGTGACAGTGCACTTACGAAACCATTTGAATTCAATGATCCGATTACTGATGATATAATGGTTTATGCTAAATGGAGTGAGAATGGAAAATCTGCATCTCCATCACCTACACCTGCGGCTAAGGGTACTGCACTTGTAGATGAAAAAGGAAAAGCAAATTATGTTGTTCTTTCAGAAGGAAAGACAGATGCATCTGATCCTTCAAAGAATGAGATGCCTACAGTTTCATATACAGGAACAACAAATAAAAAAGCTAAGAAGAT
>JAFWSY010000252.1 GCA_017519155.1 Eubacterium sp. | reverse complement strand
GAAGGGCATGGGCTGGAAGCCTAAGTTCAAGGGTAATATCAAGTGGATCATTTATTCCATAACAATACCAATGATTGTAACATTATTAGGTTTTGTCTGCTTTTTCCTTATATTCCCGGATCTGTTCAGTCTCGATGGTGTATACATGTATAACACAATGAAAGAACTTGGAATGAATGATGCAGAAATAAAAAAAGCTCTGGGCATGGCAGGACTTGATATGAAGAAGCTTTTACTGATAACTATTTTACAGGTGACATTTGAAGCTCCTATTATCAATATGTTTTTTGCCATCGGTGAAGAGGCCGGATGGAGAGGCTTTCTTTATCCGGAGCTTAAGAAAAGCTTCAGCAGAGTTAAGACATGGATCATCGGTGGAGTCGTTTGGGCAGCATTTCATTTTCCTTGCATGTTACTTGCAGGTTATGAGTATGGTACAAACTATATAGGAGCACCGGTACTTGGAATAGTGACATTTTCAATCTTCTGCATAATGCTCGGAATTATTGAAGAGATAATATATGACAAGACAAAATGTATATGGTATCCGGCCCTGTTCCACGGAGCAATCAATGCAGCTGCAACAGTGTTCCAGCTGGTGATAAACGGAAATGAAGTAGAAAGAATAGAAAAGCTTATGATCTTCGGTCCTGCACCAAACGGACTGATTGCCGGAACTCCTCTTCTGATAGTAGCAATTATCATGGCTGTAATCGTACTAAAGAAAGAAAAAAATGCATAAATTATTCAAGGTGACAGGCACAATAAAGAATGAGGTTAAATATGAAAACAAATAATATGTTGGAAATTAAGAATTATACAAAAGTATATGGCGAGGGCAAGAAGGCTGCGGATAATGTAAGTATTACTGTGGAGCGTGGCGATATCTATGGATTTATAGGTCATAACGGTGCCGGCAAGTCAACTACCATCAGAGCTGTTGTGGGAGTTATGGACTTCTTTGAAGGTGAGATATATATAGACGGTCATTCGGTTAAGGATGAGTCCTTGGAGTGTAAGAAGGTTACGGCCTATATACCTGACAATCCTGATCTCTATGATAATTTCACGGGCATTCAGTATCTGGATTTTATAGCAGATATATTTGGGTTAAATGCAGCTGACAGAACTAAGCGTATCGAGGAATATGCTGATAGATTTGAAATCACGGATTCACTAGGAGACCTGATAAGCTCTTATTCCCACGGTATGAAGCAGAAGCTTGCAATCATATCGGCACTGATACATGAGCCAAAGCTTATGGTGCTGGATGAGCCCTTTGTAGGACTTGATCCGAAGGCTTCATTTACATTAAAGCAGATAATGAATGAGATGTGTCAAAAGGGTACTGCAATATTTTTCTCGACTCATGTGCTGGAGGTGGCAGAGAAGCTTTGTAATAAGGCTGCGATCATAAAGCAGGGAAGAATAATTGCATCGGGAACAATGGAGGAACTGACACATGGAGAGTCTCTCGAAGAGATATTCCTTGAGTCTGTTAACGGTTAATTAATACTTAAGTAAATGGAGATATGGAGGCTGCTATGAATAAGGTCTCAATTTTATTAAAAGGATTACTTCTTTCCACAAGTCAGTGGAATATATATAAAAACTGCAAAGATAAGAAGAAAAAGGGAAGGATAGTTGGCAACACCATCGGTATGGTTATTCTTTTCATCACGCTGATAGGCTACTGCATAGCTCAGTGTGTGGGTTATGGAATGTATGGTCTTACAGATTCTATTCCGGTTATGTGCGCAATAGTTGTTTCAACCCTGGGATTTGTACTAACCTTTTTCAAGACCAACGGCTATCTGTTTAACTTTAAAGAGTATGATATGCTGATGGCACTACCTTTTAAGCCCGGAGAAGTGGCTATGTGCAAGTTTCTTTATATGTACATAAAGAGTCTTCCATGGTATATGAGTGTGTCTCTGTCAATGATGGCAGCATATGGAGTATATGCTAAGGCAACGTTACTTACGTATGTAGTATGGGTAATACTATCATTAGTTCTGCCTCTGCTGCCGATGGTTGCTGCAACATTTATAGGGTTTATTATTGCGAAAGTGGGTTCCGGATTTAAGAATAAAACTATGGTACAGACCGTAGTAACATTTATCTTCATTTTTGCAATATTCGGTCTTAGATTCTTTATAGAAAAGATGTTCAGAACCGATAAAACTGCTGAAGTAGTGCAGACTGTTTCTGAGAAAACGGAGCAGGCAGGTAAGATATATCTTCCTGTTAAATGGTTCGCCAGTGCAGTAAATGACATGAACGTATCATATATACTTCTGCTTATAGTAATATCAATAGCTGTTTCAGTAGTAGTATTTATGATAGTCGGAAGATCTTATAAAAAGATCAATTCAGCACTTAAGTCACATGCGGCTTCGAATAGTTTTGTCATGGGCGAGCGTAAAAACAGAAGTGTTATCGGTACTTTAGTTTTTAAAGAATTCAGGAGAATGACAGGTTCCACAACTTATATGACAAATGCTTTGGTTGGTCAGGTGATGTGTCTCATAGCCGGAATAGCCGTAATCTTCGTAAATGTAGATGATATTCTGGAAAAGATGCTGATGGGGGCACCGCTTACAAAGGAAATGCTGTCTCCGGCGATACCTTTTGTTGTATATTTCTTCGTCGGTATGGTGGCTACTACAGCCTTCACTCCTTCCCTTGAAGGAAAGAATTACTGGATCCTGCAGAGCCTGCCAATAACTAAGAAAACCATGTATCAGGGGAAAATGTTATATAATATGCTGCTTACTGTACCATTCGCAGTTTTTGCAACCATTACATTTTCCATATCAATGAGAACTTCTGTCTTAAGCACTGTGCTGAATATAATTCTTGTAACTTTGTTATGTGCATTTTCCACAGCCTGGGGATGTGTGTGCGGAGTAAAGCATATAAGACTTGACTGGGAAAATGAAGTGGAAGTGATCAAGCAGGGAGCTGCAGTAGCTATTTATCTGTTTCCCAATATGCTCAGTACTATGGCACTGATATTTTTGACAGTCTTCCTTGGTACATTTTTGAACAAGGATCTTATAATGTTGATACTGATTGTGATTGTTGCTGTATTAGCAGGATTTAGCTATAATATGGTACTGAAGCTAAGTAAAAAGCAGGCACCATAAAGAGGAGAAGATATGGTTATAAAAATAGACGAATATTCGGATGTACCGATTTATATGCAGATCCGAAATCAGATAGTAATGGGAATATCATCAGGCGAGCTTGCTTCAGGCGAACAGCTTCCCACTGTAAGGGCGCTTGCTCTTGAGATGGGTATCAATACCATGACGGTAAGTAAGACCTATCAGATACTGAAAAATGAAGGGTATATAACAACGGACAGAAAGAACGGAGCCAGAGTAAGGGCAGAGATAAAACAGTCCGGTGTTATAAGCGAGGAAAATAAAGCCGAGCTTCGGAGAATAGTTTCCGAAGCTAGGCTTTCGGGCGTATCAAAGAATGATATCAAGAGTCTGATCGACGAATATTATTGATGAATAGATACAGTTTTGGTTTCAGAAAGAAGGATTAAGATGAATTTAAAACTTGGTTTGATAATGTTTATGTGCCTCGCCCCTTTTCTGGTTATTATGTATTTTGTTCTATATCCGAAGAACTGGAGAAAGAAAAAATTCATATTCGGTATAAAGAATCGTGTTGATTTTACCATGGGTGATACAGAAGCAAAGGTAGAGGAGATAGTTCAAAGAAACAGAAAAACTGCGCTATGGATTATTTTTTTGGAAATAATTATCGGTGCTTTGTTTTTGCTTATTCAAAATATAACTGTTATGATGATCATCTATACAGTTTATATACTGATAGCTTTTGTAATATGTGATTTTCCATATATAAAGGGTAATTCCGAGCTTAAGAGTCTGAAAAGAGAGCTTGGTATAGAATCAAAGGGTGTGAGAGTAGCAGATCTGAAGAGTATCAGTGCATCACATGCTCTTGATATGCCCATGCTCTTTATTCCGAATATACTAGCGGGAGTATGCATGATTCTTGCTCTTCTTTATGATTTTAAGGTGCTTAATATTTCCCAAAACAGTCTTCAGGGCTCTTTTGCAGCAACACTGATGGCAGGAAGCTTTCTTTTCATGGGGATTCTTTTTGTCTTTATAGCTCGAATGATGGACAATATGCGTAATGAAGTTATATCCGAAGAGAGCGAAGTGAATGCGAATTATAACCGTGCAAAGAAGAAGATATGGAGTGATCTCTGGATACAGATGAGCTGGCTGAATACCGCCATGATAATTATATTTATGATAATTATTTTTATTGGGTGGTCTGAGGCAGGAGTTATCATATCCAGTGTTGTATATATGCTGGGAATATTTGTGATTATTGCAATTCTCGCTAAAAAAACAGCACTTCTTAATGGATGTTATAAGTTCGAAAATGAATACGATGACGATGATGATAACTGGATATATGGTATGTTCTATTACAACCCAAGAGATGGAAGGGTTAATGTGGAAAGAAGAGACGGTATGGGATCAACCATTAATATGGCACATCCTGTTGGTAAGATAATCACTGCATTAGTGGCATTAACTCTTATAGGCACCGTAGCCTCTCTCGTGTGGGTTGGAGCTATGGATGCCACAGCCATAGATGTGAGAGTGGAAAACGGAAATGTAATCTGTCATCACTTAAGAGATGAATATGTTATAAAGAAGGATGAAATCGTAGAGATATCCACAGGTAATAATCTGGAGGAACTTCATCCCGTAAGGATAGCCGGCGTTGCAACTGATAAACTCCTTAAGGGACAGTGGAGTGTCGGAGAGGATAAAAAGGTGAAAATGTTTATTAACCCTGAGGTTGATGAATATATCAGGATTAAAACAAATAATAATACTTACTATATAAATGACAACTCTGTGGAAGAGACCAGAGAAATATACGAAGCAGTTAATTAGTCGACACACCTGATATGTTTGAATTGTAGAAATTCATTCGATACTGCCTTGGTGTATAGCCCGTCTTTTTATGAAATGTTTTCGTAAAATGACTCTGAGAGCAGAAGGCAAGTGAATAGGCTATCTGCGAATAGGTGTAGTCGGTTTTTGTAAGCAGTGCTTTGGATGTGTCTATACGAATATCCATCAGATAATTATAGAAGGACATACCGGTTTCCTTTTTAAAAAGTGTAGCCAGATAGCAGGGATTCAGATCGGTTTTATTAGCTAATTTTTCAAGTGTTATCTTTTCATTAAAATGAGAGTCTATGTAATTCAGGCAGAAAAGTATCTGCCTGGAATACAGGCTCTTCTTTTTATGGTTTCTGACCATCTCAACAAAAACTGTCCATAATTCATGATTCAGCTGATTTATCTCTTCGATTGATTTGGCAGTGTCGGCTTTCTGTATATAAAGATCACTTGCAGAATAAACAGTTTCCTGAGGAACTCCCGATTCAATCAGATATCTTGTGGCAAGGCCTGTATTTACTACAAAAAGATATATCTGATTTCTTAGAGGATCCTTGGACAGCTTGCCCTGAAGAGTCGGTTCAATTATCTTATCTGATTCCTCAACAGCTCGTGGATCACCATTCATAAGAAGATGGAAGCGTTTTGATTCTTCCTGATAGGTGGTATGTATGAAGCCTTTTTCGGCATTATCATGAAGAAGCTTATGTATCTCATCAAAGCTTATAATTCTTTTATCATCTGAATTCATAGAAACCTCCATATCATATGAAAAAAGGTTACTGTTGCCGCGTTATCATAATTTATATAAATTATAACAACCCTTATAAAGATGATATCATTTTTCAAAATAAAATGATATATCTTTTTTTCTTTAAGTAATAAATTAAGATTATATTAGTGATGAAAGTGTGCCTTATGGTTTTGGCATTGAAAGTTTTATATATCGGGAGGCTGTAGATGGATTTACTTTTTGCTGAGAATTCAAAAAGAAAAACAACTGAATTAAATCATGATGCTATAAAGGACCTGGCTCTTCAGGAGATACTGGATGATATCGCAGGAAATGAAAGTAATATGATTATTGTAAGGGATATCATGACCAGACTTCCGGAGGATCCGGATGATATACGTTACAGGCAGGAGATAATGAAGGATTTTATGAACTCAGAGTCTCTTGTTGATGCTATGGAAGAATCTCTGGAGTCAGTGAAGACTCTTAAAGATTATAACAGCATGAAAACAAAAACCTTTATGACTCAGGACAAGGGAACTCTTTATACCATTCTTGAGAACTTAAGAGAGCTTGCTGTATTTGTAAATGTAACCGAGGACATTGTAAGAATTCTTAAGAGTAATGATGTAAAGTCAACGGGACTTAAAAGGCTTCTTGAAGGTCTGGAAGAAGCAGTAAATGATGAATTCTTTGAAAAGGCAAAGAAGGATATCAATAAGATGCTGGAGGACCTGTCCTGTGTAAGGGGTGCCATAGTCGGAGTAAACTTTTCTCCGGATTTAAATGTCCAGGAAGTATCAGCTGTGGAATTTGTTCCTTACAAGATCAGATCAAAATATAAATTTGCAGAGATAGCTGCGTCTATTTCCAATATTATGAATGCTGCGGCTTCTACTAATTCCATTGGACAGCCACAGGTGGCTACAAAGGTGGTTGATCCGCTTCTTGTAACAATGACGCCCCTGATAGAAAAACATCTTAAGAAACATTTTGTAAGACTTAATACCATTATGAACAGCTATGTTCATCTGGACAGTAACAATATCATCGAGATGTACGAGGCGCTTATTTTCTATATCTCTATGGCTAGGTTTGCAAAAAGACTTGAAAGCATTGGCTGTGATATATATATGCCGAAGATAAGGACTAAGAAGAATCTGTCTGAGAGTGAATTCAACATAAAAGATATCTATAATGTACGTCTGGTATTTGCCGGTGAAAAGAACATCGTAAAGAATGATTTTACCTTTACACCTAAGGAGAAACTTTACATCCTTACAGGACCTAACCGTGGAGGAAAGACCATAATCGAACAGGCCATAGGAATAGTTTCTGTATTTGCGTCCAGTGGTTCTTTTGTTACGGCGTCGTCCTGCACCGGTCTTCCTTTTAAAAACATACTCACACATTTTCCAATAGATGAAAATCTCACCATCAATTACGGCCGTCTGGGAGAAGAGGCTGTAAGAATAAAGGAAATCGTTAAGGAAACAGATGACAGAACTCTGATACTTTTCAATGAAACCTATTCAACCACCAGTGCTGAGGACGGACTCTATCTTTCAAAGGATCTTCTTAAGGTTCTTAAAGAAAAGGGCTCTGCATGTATATTCAACACACATATACATGCCGTTGCAAGATCTATTGAAGAGATGAATGGCTGGAAGGGTGAGAGCGATTTTGTAAGCATAATCATGGAAATAAAGGATAATGTAAATACATTTCATGTTAAGAGAAGTGAACCTGATTCATGTTCCTATGCCAGAAATATAGCCGAGAAGTATGGAATCACATATGAACAGATGATTGAGGAGGAGGATGACAGTGAATAAAACCAGATCTAAAAATATCCTGGGAATCTTCAGTGTTCTTATTATGCTTCACCATCTGGGACAGAGAACCTCTGCCTTCTGGGTGCCTGCCAATGTAAGACAGCACGGTCTTGAGATTTTTGTTCCAATTGGTTATCTGCTGGTTTCCTTTTTCTTCTTCTGTTCCGGCTACGGACTTATTAAAAGCATGAGGAGCAAAGAGGATTATTTCAAGGGCTTTCTTATAAAAAGACTTAATAGGATCCTTTTTATCTTTGTGGTTACCGAAATCATTTATCTCGTACTAAGAGTAATGAATGATGCCACGGGACTTCCTCTTAATCCCTATTCCTGGTTTATCTATACCATAATCATTTTGTATTTTGGTTTTTTCCTTATATATCGTAAGGAAAGAAAGTCTGCCTTTATTCTGATGGCAGCCTGGGTTCTTTTATACAGCGTTATCTGTTATGTTCTTGTAATGGGAAACTGGTGGTTCAACGCTTCTCCTGTTTTTCTGCTGGGAATCTATATGGCAGATCATGAGCCTTCTCTGGAGGATAAAAAGAAAAGGATAATAATGCTTAGTATTCCGGCAGTTATATTTCTGATCGCATTTCCCATATCTGAGAAAATAGACTATTTCTTCAGGTTATTTAAACTTCAGGATTACGGCATAGCCAATATGGCAAGGGTTATTCTTCAGATAGCTGCCTGCAGCTGTTTCAGCTTCATCGTTTATATAGCTGCAAGATTAATTCCTGAGGTAAAGAATTCTATTGTACAGAAGGTGCTTGGTTTCTTCGGAGGCATGACTCTGGAGTTATATCTGATCCACGGTCTTTTTGTTCAGCTCTTCGGTCACCATTTCATGACTGATTCAAAGCCGCCTGTATGCTATATCAAAAATGTATTCTTATATGTTCTTGTGGTATTTGCACTGGCCACGGCATCTGCCTTTTTGCTTAAGAAAGCCTATGATATAACAGAGGCCTTCTATGAGAAGTCAGATATGTTCAAAAAGTTCTGCAAAGATCAGAAGAAGACTGCTTTGGTCGTATCGATAATAGTTGTTGTATTCACTGTGATTTACAGCATTAACAGACATCAGTTATCGAAAGACTCTGTAAAAGCTTCTGAAAAGTATAAAAAGGAAAGCATTACTTCTGTAAATGTAGATGGAACGGAAATTGCAACCTATACAGCGGGAGAGGGAGATTATACCCTTGTACTTCTGGGCTCCGACTGGAATCCCTGCCCAACACTTTATTTAAGACCTCTGGCTGATAAGCTGTCAGATACCTACAGGGTTGTGGTAATTGATTATCCCGGAAAGGGTTACAGCGCGGATACTGATAAAGAAAGAACCACACAGTTCTTTACAGAAACTATTCATGGAACTCTGGGCGCTCTGGGAGTGACCGATCATATAATACTTGTCCCAAATGAGCTGTCGGGTATTTATGCATATAATTATATAGAGAAATATCCTGAAGGTGTAGTGGGACTGGCGGGAGTAACTGCACTAGTGCCCGGTATAGCACCGCATTTCCTGGACGGAAACTACAGCTCTGTAAATGAATACAGATGGTATATGAAGAGAGTCACAAGACTGGAGTGGCTTCAGCAGAAGTTCCTTACAGCCACAGGCTACGTAAGGCTTCAGATACCTATGTTTGATTATATGTTTTACGGAAGCGGACTTAAGGAATACTATCCGGTTATGGAGGATATGTTTGTAAAGAATTACATGCAGCCATCTCATTTGAGAGAACTTCAGATCGTATATGATAACTGTATGACGGTTAATGACTTTAAGCTGCCTCAGGACCTTCCGACTCTGTTCATACTCGATAATTACGTCAAGTCCACGGATATCTACGGAATGAAATGGTCCTCCGAATATAAAAAGATGATAACCAATGAGGAAATCCAGAGCATAAAAATAGTCAGCGGAGATCCTTATACCATTTATTATAATCCATCCGCAGTTGCCAAAATGATAGATGACTTTATAGCAGAGTCATATTAATTATATTTACATGCAATAACTAAATGACAAAATTCAGTCAAAACATCTGATAATTTATCTGTTTTTTTATACTCCGATACTTTAAAATGTATAGATAGTGGAAAATGTAATCAACACATATTTATACTTTGAGGAGGTATTGGGATGAGTTTAGATGTTAGTAAGATGCCTAAACTGGGTTTTGGACTTATGCGTCTTCCTGAGAAGGATGGGGAAATTGATATCGAACGTGTAAAGACCATGGTCGATAAGTATATGCAGATGAATATTAATTATTTTGATACTGCATATGTGTATCATGGTGGTAAATCAGAAGTAGCTGCCCGTGAGGCTCTGGTTAAGAGATATCCGAGAGACAGCTTTATGATCGCAACAAAGCTTCCTGCCTGGGAGATAAAAGAGGCAGCAGATGTTGAAAGAATCTTTAATGAGCAGCTTGAAAGAGCCGGTGTAGATTATTTCGACCTTTATCTGCTTCATTCTATAGAAGATGGTTCTAATTATGATACCTATGAGAAGTATGACTGCTTCAACTGGGGTATGAAAAAGAAAGAAGAGGGAAAAATCCGTCATCTGGGCTTTTCCTATCATGGAAGCCCTGAGCTCCTCGAGGTGATACTTGATAAGCATCCTGAAGTAGAATTCGTTCAGATACAGCTTAACTACCTCGATAGAACAAATCCTGTTGTAAGATCCGAAGCTTTATATAATATACTTCATGAAAGAAATATTCCTATAATAGTTATGGAGCCGATCAGAGGCGGAATGCTTGCAAATCTGGCGCCTGAACAGGAAGCTAAGTTCAAGGCAGCAAGACCGGATAAGTCTATTGCATCCTGGGCTCTCAGATTCGTAGGCTCCCTTCCGGGAGTAATGACCATACTTTCAGGTATGTCAGCTGAAGATCAGATGGATGATAATATCGCTACATTTACTGATTTCGAGCCTCTTTCAGATGAGGAGATGAAGCTGGTGGATGAAGTTACCGATGATATCCTCAGTATTCCGCAGATAGGCTGCACCGCATGTAAGTACTGTACTCCGGGCTGTCCTATGAGTATAAGTATACCTGATGTTTTCAGAACCATAAATACCCTCAGGAGATATCCTGATGACTGGAGATCCAAGAATTTCTATCAGGGAGTTGCTTCAAGAGGTGGAAAGGCATCTGATTGTATAGGCTGCGGCCAGTGTGAGGGAGTATGTCCACAGCATCTTCCTATAATAGAACTTCTTAAGGAAGCCGCAGAGATACTTGATTAATAAGGATAAGATATGAGGATATGACTTAAGTATCATAGGGCTTACAAAGGAATATGACTTTAGTCATATAGCAAATGTATCTTTTTTCACTACAAAAGAATAAGCGTAATTTATATAATGAGTGTGTCAGATGGAGATAGAGAGTTTCATCGATGCACTCATTTTTTATGAACGGAGAAAAAACATGGGAACGATTTTAAAGTTAAATGATCTAACAAAGAAATACGGCAACAAGGTTGTTGTGGATAGTGTAAATATCGAAATAGAGGAAGGGGAGATCTTCGGACTCCTGGGACCCAACGGAGCAGGAAAGAGTACCACAATGAATATGGTATGTGACTTAGTAAAGCCAACCCTGGGAAATGTAGAATTCTTCGGAAAGGATTTCCGGAAGAACCGCAAAGAGCTGGTGGACAAGCTTGGTTACATCCCACAGGATCTTGCAATACACGGTAATCTTAAAGCTTGGGAAAATGTAGAGCTCTTTACATCTTTATACGGAATAAAGGGAGCAGAGCTTAAGAAGAGAATAGATGAATCATTGGAGTATGTTGGTCTTCTGGACAGAAGAAACGACTATGCGAAAACATTTTCCGGCGGAATGAAGAGAAGACTTAATATAGCCTGTGCCATAGGCCATCATCCGAAGCTTCTGATCTTCGATGAGCCTACTGTAGGAATCGATCCTCAGTCAAGGAATTTCATCCTGGATAAGATCAAGGATTCCAATAAGAACGGTGCAACAGTAATATATACCAGCCATTACATGGAAGAGGTTGAAGCCATCTGCAGCAGGATTGCCATTATGGATAACGGAAAGGTTATAGCAATTGGAACAAGCGAAGAGCTTAAGAAGATGGTTGTGGAAGATACCTCAACCATAACACTTGAGGAAGTCTTCCTTACACTTACAGGAAAGAAACTTAGAGACTATTAAGAGGATAGTAAAATGAACAGATATATAATCAAAAACAATATAAAGCTGATGTGCAGAAGCTGGGGAAACATCCTTCTCTTCATAATCATGCCGGTAATCTTAATCTTCGTTTTATCCAGTGCATTTGACACTCTTATGAAGAAATATGAAAAGAGTGAAATGACTGCAGGATACAGGATAGAGGGTGACGGAGTTACTGAGGATATGATAAAGGCCATGAGTGATGTGGCAGAGGAAAATGATATAACGCTCAGTGAATATCCTTCAGGTGATCCTGAGAAGCTGATTCGTGATAACGAACTTACAGGTTTTATAGTATTCAAGGATGATACCTATACTATCTATGAAGATAAGGATAATGAAGTAATGGGTAAGGTTCTGGAATACTTCGTAAATGTATTCTATGAAAATGCTACTGCATCAGCTATGGGTGTTAAAACAGACTCTGTGAAGCTTACAGTTGAGCATCCTGATTTCAGGGCGGCCATTGAATCAAAGGATTATTACGGAATAGTAGAGATAATATACTTTGGATGGTGTGCTATAGTTGCAGGTGCAGGAATCTTTATGAATGAGAAGAAGTATAAGATCAGAAAAAGATATCAGGTGGCTAATCTGTCGCCCTTCAAGGAATATCTTGGAAGGTTTATACCTATAGTAATAGTTGCATCAATTGGTACTTTGATCGCAGCGCTGCTTACCATAGTTCTGCTGGGAGTACACTGGGGAAATCCTCTTATTTCCTTCCTTATACTTATAGTATCAACTGCAGCAGCTACAGCTCTTGGAGTAATGATCTACAACATTACCGATAACATGATCGCAACAATTATAATTGTTTTCACAGTAGTCTGGTTTATGGGCTTCTGGGGCGGATCCTTTGAAACATATCTGTTCTCGTCACATCCAATGTTTCTTAAGAATCTATCGCCTGTATATCATATAAACAGAGCTCTTACAGAGCTGTCTTGTATGGGACACAGTGATTATATGGCAAGTGCAATCGGTTACTGTGGAATGCTTACAATAGGATGTTCTATTGTTGCAATAATAGCCGGACTGTTAAGAAGGAGAGGAAGAGCATGAAAACACTAATTAAAACAAGCATAAAGCTTTTGATAAGAACAAAGATCATCTGGCTGTTTATAGTTCTTATGCCTGTATTATCCACCGTGATACTGAAAAGTAATACACAGTATACCGCATATCTGGATGATGTCAGCAGATTGGTTGAACTTGAAGATGCGGATAAGAAGGTGGCATATAATGCAGAAAAGGGTGACTACGTAGTTAAGATATATGATGCATCCAAATCAAAGCTGTCAGACTATATGATAGACAGACTTGCTAACAGCGGTATGTTCATACTCTGCAGAGCAGATATATCAGATAAAGAAGTAACAGATGAATATATAAAGGACCATATCGATTTTGACGGACATGAGGACAGAATGGGAGCGGCTCTCTATATTCCTGCTGATTATGATGAAAAGGTAATGGCAGGAAAGATGAGTGAAGCGGTAATAATGTATGTTCTTTCAGATGATGAAAGAACAGAAGCTTTCGAAAATGAACTCACACTTCAGCTGTCAAGAATGGACGCAATGAGAAGATACTCTGCTAAGGCAGATGAGTTGGTTGAGGGCTTAAAGAAGGCAGATGATATGAGCCCTGAGAAGAAGGTTGTTTCAGTATCAGGCGGAAAGGGCAGAACCCTTACAGCTGAGCAGACCAATCAGAAGGCACAGATGGGCTACGCATTTTCCTTCCTTACACTTGGTTTTGTATTTGCAGGATTCTTTATAGCAAATGGAGCAATCAAGGAGCAGAAGAACGGAGTATTCACAAGAATTAATCTGTCAAAGACAAGTGCTCTTACATACTTTACATCCAAGTTTGTTTCGGCATTCATTGTATCCATAGCCATGACAGCAGTGGTTGGTGCCTGTAGTCTGATGCTTGATATGAATGATCTGGGAATGAACAGAGTGACATTTTTACTGCTGATCTTTATGATGGGACTTATATTCAGCTCACTCAGTATGTTCATGGCAATTATGTTGAATGATGTCTTCAGTGCAAGTATAGCTACATTTACCCTCTGGTGCATGTCATCACTTTTCAGCGGACTTTACTTCCCTCTGAATGATACCTCTAACGGAATTAAGATACTATCTTCCATTATGCCTCAGAAATGGTTCCTGGATGGCACAGAAATGATATTTGTTGGAGACAACAATGCCTACAGTATGTTAATATGTATAACAGTAGCATACCTGGCAAT
>JAFWSY010000251.1 GCA_017519155.1 Eubacterium sp. | reverse complement strand
TAAATACCGCAGACTGATCAGCTTCATCAGCGTCAGCATCAAGCATCTTGTAGAAAAAGGAAATGACAGAAAGACTGCAAATGATGCATTTTCGGTTGTCAGATCAAGCTTTGATGATGAAGTGGCTGAAATGAAGGAAAGTGTTGCAATTGTAAAGAAAAGAATGCATAATCTTTTTGATTACGTTAGTAAGGCCTTTGAAGAAGGAAATGAGATGCTGCTGCTTGTCACAGAGCTTACAGTAAATGAAAATAGTGCACGTTTTATTGCACAATTCGGCTTAGAGGACTATACTAGAGCGAGTGAGACTCTTATGATAAGTGAGAGACAGGATTCTATAAAGCAGGAAATAATGGAGCTGGATATCTAGATTTATAATTCAGTAAAAAGAGTGATACTGCGGATGTAATACTGCAGCAGAAATACTGAAACTGGTAATATAGCAGATGTAATGTCGCAGCTGTAATACAGGACTGAGAGGGAAAATGCCGGAAGAAGTTTTTTTAACGCCTGATGGAAGGATCAATTACATAATAGAAGATAGTAAAGCTGTTATACGTTCTTATTCGGGTGATGATGAAGAACTGATAATTCCGGAGGAGCTTTCCGATGTTCCGGTCAGAGTGATCGATAAGAAAGCATTTATGAATGCCAGAAGGCTCAGAAGGATAGTTCTGCCGGATAATATCAAGAAGATTTCGGACTGGGGCTTTGCATACTGCAAGAATCTTACGGAGGCTGAGCTTCCGAGAAGAACTCTTTCGATGGGAAGGTCTCCATTTCTTGGAGATACGAGCCTTCAGAAGATAAGACTCAGAGCGAGAGTAAGATACCCTGACAAGGGCTGGCTTGCCATGACTGATAAGGAGAGAGAAGATACGGCCGTGCTTCTTGCGAAGGCACAGAGCCTTAAAAATGCAGATCATCTGACTGACTGCAAGAAGGCAGGAACAGACGACTGGTTTGAAAAGCTTGATAAAAAGATTCTCGAATTCATCGATGAGCCTGATGAGGATGGACATACAGAGCTTATTCTCTGCGGAGAAGAGGATCTGGACTGTACTCTTGAAAGCTTTATCTCGGCGAAGAGGAAGGAGAAGATAAGACTTTCATTTTTAAGACTGCTTCATCCTTCGAAGATTTCTGCTGGAACAGAGGATTATCTTAAGGATTATCTGGTATCTCATTCGGTTGGATGTGAAAGCACTGAGACCTGGCAGCTTATGAAAGAGGAGTTCGGCCATTTAAAGGCTTATTATGAATACTATGTAGCAGCGGGTTGTCTCAATGATGACAATTTCAGCGAAACTATAGTCGATCTTGGTGATAAGCAGGCTGAAATGAAGGCTTATTTTTTAAGGCAGCGTGAGGGAAATAAAAAAGAGGAAGAAGACTTCTTCGACAGATTTACGCTGTAGTTGAGTCAGATAATTTAGCGGTGGAGGAGTATAATCCGACACCGGATCATATAACATTAGTTTTAAGGAGGTTAGAGAATATGAAGTTAGGTTTTATTGGCGCAGGAAATATGGCAAGCGCAATTATCGGAGGAATAATCAAGAAGGGGATTTATACACCGAAAGAGATAATCTGCTCTACACCGGTTGAAGCAGAGAGAAAAAAGGCTGAGGATACATTTGGTGTAAATACTACACCTGACAATAAAGAGGTAGTTAGAGATGCGAGGATCATTTTCTTCGCAGTTAAGCCACAGGTACTTCCTATCGTTGCAGAAGAGATCAAGAACTGTGATTTTGAGAACAAGCTTGTGATCTCAATCGTTGCAGGAAAGTCTATCAAGTGGTATGAGGAGGCTTTCGGACGCGTACTTAAGATGGTAAGAGCAATGCCAAATACTCCTGCACTTGTAGGAGAAGGAATGTCAGCTCTCAGCCCAAGCCCGCTTGTTTCTGAGGAAGAGCTTGATCAGGCTGTTACACTTCTTTCAGCCTTTGGTAAGGCAGAGGTTGTTCCTGAAAAGCTCATGGATGCTGTAGTATCTGTATCAGGCAGCTCACCGGCTTACGTTTTCATGATGATAGAGGCTATGGCAGACGGTGCGGTAAGACTCGGCATGCCAAGAGACAAGGCTTATGAATTTGCTGCGCAGGCAGTTTACGGAAGTGCCAAAATGGTGCTTGAGACCGGTAAACATCCGGCCGAACTTAAGGATATGGTATGCTCACCTGCAGGTACAACCATTGAGGCAGTAAGAGTGCTTGAGGAATGCGGCTTCAGAAGCAGTATCATAGAAGCTATGGAAGCATGTGCAGATATTTCTAGAAAGCTTTAATGACATGGGCAGGATAATAAAGAATCTTCTTAGAAATGAACCGGTCACAACGGTATCATTTTTGCTGGCGGTCATTTCCATATTGTTTGTTCCGATAGACGGACAATATATAGATTATATAAATTTCAAAACTTTAGGAACGCTGCTCACCCTGATGATCATAATGTCAGGACTGAGCGGTCAGGGCTTCTTCAGAAATATTGCCGGGAAGCTGCTTGAAAGAGTTACGAAGCTTAGAACTTTAGGACTCGTGCTCATACTTTTATGCTTCTTTTTTGCAATGTTCATAACAAATGATGTTTCCCTGATAACATTTGTTCCATTTACAATTGAAGTACTTCTGATGGCTGATCAGAAAAAATACCTGATACCGATAATAGTTCTTCAGACTATAGCGGCAAATCTGGGAAGCATGCTTACCCCGATCGGTAATCCGCATAATCTGTATCTTTACGATCTTTCAGGTATGAAGCCGCTGGAATTTATCGGGATGATGCTTCCGTATTCACTGCTGGCATTTGTCCTTCTTGTTGTGATCACCTGTATCGTGACAGGAAATACAACGCTTAAGCCGGCAAAGACCAAGAAATGCAATATCGGATACATCACTCCTTTCAAGACAATAGTGTATCTCTGTCTTTTCGTACTGAGCCTTACCATAATACTCCGTATACTGCCGTATTATATAGTGCTCGGAATAGTGATAGCAGTGGTTATCTGTGTGGATAGAAGAAATCTTCTGGAAGTGGATTATTTCCTGCTTCTTACATTTTTCTTCCTTTTCATTTTCATCGGAAATATGAAGAGGATAGATGCGGTAAGTGATTTCCTTTCGAGGATAGTAGCCGGAAATGAATTCTCTGTATCAATCCTGACCAGCCAGTTCATCAGTAACGTTCCGGCAAGCATACTTATCTCCGGAATGACGACAGATTACAGCGCTGTATGTATCGGTACAGATTTTGGAGGACTTGGAACGCTTATAGCATCCATGGCGAGCCTTATATCCTTTAAGCTGTACGGCAGGCTTCCG
>JAFWSY010000250.1 GCA_017519155.1 Eubacterium sp. | reverse complement strand
GTACTCCCCGATGTCCCGCCGTTAGTATTTGCAGTTGCCGGCACATTCTGAGGTCTGTTATACATATTTTTTGTTGTCTGTGCATCTTCCGGATTCGTCGGCGCTCCACAGTTAGGGCAGAATCTCGGATTACCCTCATACGCCTCACCACAATTTGAACAATTAACCATAAAATCACCGTCCTTCCTAGGTTTTGCTATTCATTAATTATATCAAGTTCTCTCTCAAAAGTGGTGTGCCGCCAGCACAAATTTTGTCTGACCGCTGACCGCTTTTCTTTTGATGGAACAAGTATAGCACATTATTTTTCCGCAATTTAAAAATGGATTCCACCCTTCTTTTATTGACATCTCCTGTTAACTCTTCTATACTAAAACTAATACTCAACGGAGGTATCGGCAATGGACAACAACACGCAGTTCTCGGAGCTTTTCCGGGATGAATATACAGAAAATATCTTTGACGAAGCCTGTTTCGGCGAGCCAGTGGACTATGAAAGTGCCGAAGATATCGTTAACGGAATAAAAATGGCCGTAAGCCTTGAAGAAAGGCCTATCTTCCTGGAAGGACTGGCAGAAAGGCTCACTAATCTCGGTGTTTCATGTACTGTCTCCGATACTGACACCATGCTTTCAGAAGTAAGGAACAGGTTTAAGACCAAACTCGGCAAGACCTGTCCCCGTACCATCCTTGAATGGATCAGGGGCACTGTTCCCGGAACTGTAAACAGGCTCAACAACTATAATCTCTGCTACGCACTTGACATGGACTATAAGGAAACTTCCGTTTTCTTCCAGAAGAATTTCCTTACACTGCCATTTGTACTCAGAAACAGGCTAGATGCAGTATTTTTTTACTGTCTTTATCATAAGAAGCCTTATACAAAAGCTTCCGAAATGCTAAAAGAATCAGAATCCTTTCCGGTACAGAAAACCGTCCATACGGAAACCATGCAGATAAGGGCTAAGATCAGGGAAATTGATGATGACGCAGAGTTCTTAAAGTACCTCTCAGCACACTGCTATGACAGCCATCAGCAGTTCCAGAAGGCTAAGAGTATCATCATGGATGAACTTGAACAGGTTAAGGACGCTATCATAAATGAATCAGTTAATGATAATATAACCCCCGACAGACTTAACCGCCTTACCATCTCTGCCCTTCTAGGTTATAAGTATCAGGGTAAGGAAAGTAAGATCAGTGGGTTGCCTAAGCATTTCACGGAGTCACTTCCTAATGATGTAACATTGGGAAAGATAGTTAATGACGGAACAGTATCTTATGAGCTGCTCCGAAAAACGCTTATGCTCCTGAAATTCTATAATTTCTATCACGAAGCTGAGAACACCGACAACGACATCATCTGTGCAAACCTTATGGACTTTAAAGATGAGCTTAATATCGCCCTTGACTCTTGCGGTTTCGCCCAGATCTATATGTGCCACCCCTTCGACTGTCTGCTCATGTACTGTGCAAACTCCTATGATCCTATATGTACTCTCTATTCCATGACTGAATATGGACGAAGCTGATAGATGGAATCCATTTTTATAAAACCGGATTTCGATGGTGTATAATCGCAGATGTAAGATGCAGGAGAGATACACCGCAGCTATTATACGGAGGTCGTTTATGTTAGAAACAGGATACAGATTTCAGATAGACAATAGAGAATATAAAATACTGGAGCTTATCGGCAGAGGTGCGAATACTATCGCCTACCTTGCTGAAAGGTCATGCGATGGTATTATGTCAAAATGTATCCTAAAAGAGTATGCTCCGCAGAATCAGGATAACTATGCTGACGGCAAAGATCGTTTCATAACTTCCGGAAAGATGCAGAACAACATCCGGCAGCTTTCTGTACTGAACAACCAGACTCCTCCTGTCAGCTTCATCTTCGAGTATTCCGGTATCCCATTCATTGATGTATCCTGCTATGGTGGTTCAACTTTAAGCAAATTAGATAGCCTTACCTTAAAGCAGTATATAGAGATATGCCTTACTATCGCAAAGACTGTAGGCTATTATCACAATTCCGGATATCTCTGTCTTGATGTTAAGCCGGAGAACATTTTCATTTTGCAGAACTCTCCGGATGATACCATCACCCAGCTTATAGAATTCATAGACTTTGACAGTATAAGAAAGATAAGTGAAGTTAGCCTCAATACCGTCATATCCTGCACCAAAGGATGGGCTGCTCCTGAACAGCTTAACCCCCAGTCAATATCAAAGATAGGACCATCGGCTGATATTTATACTATCGGAGAACTTGTATTCTACATTGTTTTTGGTAAGCATTCTTCTGACAAGGATCACAGGGGATTTTCTAAGTATCCTTTCGCCGAAGCCAAAAGAGAATACCGCAAGTATATAGATCGTCCCGATATACAGTCCCTGCTTACCCAACTGTTCCGTGGTACTATCCGCTCTTCTGCAAGCAATCGTTTTGCAAATATGACACAGGTATCATCTATCCTAGAAGAGCTTGTATCTGCCATAAGCCTAAAAGAATACATAGTACCCAAGCTTCCTTCTGTCTCTCCCACCTTTATCGGCAGGGATGACGAGATCAGCATGATCAAAGAGACCTTAAAGGATAACCATACCCTCTTTATATACGGCTTAAGTGGAATCGGTAAGAGCACACTGGCTAAGAACTATATCCAACGTCATAAATCTGATTATGATGTTATCGTATTTCTCGAATATACCGGTGATATCGTCCGTACATTAACGGATGACCGGCAGCTCCAGATCAGTACTATAAGGAAAATGTCTGATGAAACATCAGAAGAATATTTCAGCCGTAAGTTAACGGCATTCCAGAACATCTGCACTGATAAGCGGGTTCTTATCGTGTTAGACAATTTTTCCGGACGTATCAGCAAAGATATGAGCCAGATCCTCGAATATGGCTACGATACCATCATCACTTCAAGGAACGAACCGCCCAAAAACAGCTTCTCCTCCCTTGAAGTCAAAGCCATATCGGAAATTCAGAAGCTGTATGATCTTATAACACTGAATCTGTCCCGTCCTATAACGAAAGATGAGAAATCAGCCTTTGAAGAGATAATAAACCTCGTACATGGCCATACACTCACCATAGAGCTTATAGCAAGGCAGATAACCGCTGGGCACATAGATGTGAAGCAGGCTCTTGATCTTATCAGAAAGAACGGTTTTTCAAGATTCAGCAATGACAAGATCAGCAACTATAAAGATGGTGAGGAAGCATACGGAACACTGTCCCACATCATTTCAGACCTGTTCAATGCCGGGAATATGGCTTCACAGGCTAAGATCATCCTCAAATCCCTGTCACTTATGGATGTGAGAGGTCTGGACAGTTTTGTAATCACCGATATACTAAAGCTCGATATAGAAACCATCCACCAATTAGCTAAAGAAGGCTGGCTCTATGAAGAGACCTGGCTTGGTACCGGCGGTTCCGTCAGGCTCCATCCTGTTATCACAGAAACAGTCCGTAACTGGTCCTGGGATGATATCAAGGGCTTAAGCGATCTCACAGTTATGCAATACTACAAGGATATGGCAGATGTATATGTCGGTTCCGATAATATCGAAAGGCTCGATGCTATATCAAGGGAAGCCGAACAGTATTCCAATCTCCATCCAAGACACATCATAAAGGCTATATACCACGATATCCGTTGCAGCTACTATGACATATGCTGTGCAGAATATGTTCCTTACAATGAAGAAGAAGCTAGACCTATCATAAATATGATAAACGAGATGGATGATGCAATATACGAGGCTGAACAGTCTAAAGATGACCAGAGAAACAAGTACCTTATGGGATATTACATAGGACTTGCAAGCATCCTCATCAGAAGTACTCCAGATGGTGGAGCCAAAGCAGGTACTCTCCTGCGCAAGGTTCACTGTATGCTGAAAAAGCTGAACATACCTGAGTACAATGACAACCGCTGTTACTACGATATGGTCTGTGCATGGTATTATACCTTAATAGAGCCTGATATAAAAAAGACTATTGCTCTCACAAACAAAGCTAAGAAAATAGCTTACAAGGTATTCCCTACCGAACTTGAGATCATAGACATCATCTACATTCCGACTGCCAACTGCCTGTACTTCCATAAGGATATGGAGAATGCTACCAG
>JAFWSY010000249.1 GCA_017519155.1 Eubacterium sp. | reverse complement strand
CTGGTTGGACAAGTGTACTGGGTAATTGCGGCGCATTCCCTGGTTGGGGTGCAGAACACACCGTGAACACTCCTTATCCCGAGGACTGCCATATCCATGCAGGTTGGCATCCAAATGGTGGTGCTATCGCTCTCGGACATCCAGTTGGAGCATCAGGCTGCCGTATCCTTGTTACACTTCTTCATGAGATGGAAGCTCGTAACCTTAAGAGAGGTCTTGCTACACTTTGCATCGGCGGTGGTATGGGTTGTGCAACTGTAGTTGAGAGAGACTAATATAAAGTTTCGGACTCAGAGTGTCCGGTTTGACCGTACATTTTGAATTTTCTCATCAGGAGGTATAAAAATGGAATTTATTACATATGAACAGGATGGTTTTGTAGGCGTTATCACAATTAACAGACCAAAGGCTCTTAATGCACTTAACAGCCAGGTTCTTGATGAGCTTGCAGAAGCATTCGATAGTGTTGATCTTAATACAACAAGAGTTCTTATCCTTACGGGTGCAGGCGACAAGTCATTTGTTGCAGGCGCTGATATCGGTGAGATGTCTACTCTTTCAAAGGCAGAGGGTGAAGCCTTCGGTAAGAAGGGAAATGATGTTTTCCTTAAGATCGAGAATTTCCCTATCCCTGTTATAGCAGCTATCAACGGCTTCGCACTCGGCGGCGGCTGTGAGATCTCTATGAGCTGCGATATCAGGATCTGTTCTGATAATGCTGTATTCGGTCAGCCAGAGGTTGGTCTCGGTATCACAACTGGTTTCGGCGGAACACAGAGACTTGCCAGAACAGTAGGTATCGGAATGGCTAAGCAGCTTATATATTCTGCAAGAAACATCAACGCAGATGAAGCTCTTCGCATTGGTCTTGTAAATGCTGTTTATTCTGCTGTTACAGATGAAGCAGGAAATGTAACTGCAACCGCTCAGGAGAATCTTCTAGCTCAGGCTAAGAAGCTCGCTGGTATAATTGCAGCAAACGCTCCTATAGCTGTACGTAACTGCAAGAAGGCTATAAATGAAGGCATTTCTCTTTCAATCGATAAGGCTGTTGAAGTAGAAGAGAAGCTTTTCGGCGACTGCTTCGAGTCATATGATCAGAGAGAAGGAATGGCTAACTTCTTACGTAAGAAGGACGACCCTGCAAAGGTTAAGGTTGTTGCTTTCCAGAATAAATAAGTACATAAAAAGCTTTCTTACTTTTTAGTATCAAAGCTTCGTAAATCATTTTATTAGGAGGATATAAAAATGGTAGTAGGTGTTGTTGGAGCCGGAACAATGGGCTCAGGTATCGCACAGGCTTTCGCCATGACAGATGGTTACGAGGTTCGTCTTTGCGATATCAAGCAGGAATTCGCTGACGGTGGTAAGGCTAAGATCGAGAAGAACATCAAGTTCCTCGTTGGCAAGGAAAAGATCACTGCTGAGAAGGGTGAGGAAATTCTTGGCAAGATCAAGACTGGTCTTAAGGACATCTGTACAGACTGTGACCTAGTAATCGAGGTTGCTCCTGAAAATATGGAGATCAAGAAGTCTACATTTAAGGAACTTCAGTCTATCGTTCCTGCAACATGTAAGTTTGCTTCAAATACATCATCTCTTTCAATCACAGAGATCGGTGCAGGTCTTGACAGAGAGATCATCGGTATGCATTTCTTCAACCCAGCTGACAGAATGAAGCTTGTTGAAGTTATCGCAGGCGAGAATACATCTGCTGAGTATGTAGAAGAGATCAAGAAGATCGCTAAAGAGATCGGAAAGACTCCTGTATGGGTTAAGGAAGCTCCTGGATTTGTTGTTAACAGGATCCTTATCCCTATGATAAATGAAGCTGTAGGAATCTACGCTGAGGGTATTGCTTCAGTAGAAGATATCGATACAGCTATGATGCTTGGTGCAGCTCACCCAATGGGACCTCTTGCACTTGGTGACCTTGTTGGCCTTGATATCGTACTTGCAATCATGGAAGTACTTCAGGCTGAAACAGGTGATTCTAAGTATCGTCCACATCCACTTCTTCGTAAGATGGTTCGTGCTGGTAAGCTCGGTCGTAAGACAGGCAAGGGCTTCTACGATTATTCAAAATAATTAATTTGATCAATAGACGGCAAAGTGAATTTTTATGATTCACTTTGTTGTCATGTTATGATCGCAGGGCCATATAAAGGCAGAGACAATATCTGCCATTGCCTAGCGGACGGATAGAAGTGTGATAATACTCTGTCCGAGTATATTTTATATTAAAAATGGAGGATTAAATTCATGGATTTTACACTCAGTAAACAGCATGAAATGGCAAGAACTCTTTTCAGTGAGTTCGCTGAGAAAGAAGTAAAGCCTCTCGCTCAGGAAGTTGATGAGACAGAAAAGTTTCCTAGAGAAACTGTTGAGAAGATGGCTAAAGCAGGCTTCCTTGGAATTCCTGTTCCAAAGGAACTTGGTGGTCAGGGATGTGATGTTCTTACATACGTTATGTGTGTAGAAGAGCTTTCAAAGGTTTGTGGTACAACAGGCGTTATCGTATCAGCTCATACATCACTTTGCGTTGATCCTATCGTTACATTCGGTACACCAGAGCAGAAGGCTAAGTATGTACCTGATCTTGCTTCAGGAAAGAAGCTTGGTGCATTTGGTCTTACAGAGCCTGGTGCAGGTACAGATGCTCAGGGTCAGCAGACAAAGGCTGTACTTGACGGTGATGAGTGGGTACTTAACGGTTCTAAGTGTTTCATTACAAATGGTAAGGAAGCTGATGTATATATCGTTATCGCAGTTACAGGTACTGTTGAAAAGCGCGGCAAGATGATGAAGGAAATCTCAGCATTTATCGTTGAGAAGGGTACTCCTGGTTTCACATTCGGAACAAAGGAGAAGAAGATGGGTATCCGCGGTTCTTCTACATATGAGCTTATTTTCCAGGATTGCCGTATTCCTAAGGAGAATCTCCTTGGACAGAAGGGTAAGGGCTTCAATATAGCTATGCATACTCTTGATGGCGGACGTATCGGTATCGCTGCACAGGCTCTTGGTCTTGCAGAGGGTGCTCTTGAGAGAACAATCGCATACGTTCAGGAAAGAAAGCAGTTCGGACGTGCTATCGGTGCATTCCAGAATACACAGTTCCAGCTTGCTGATATGGCTACAAAGGTAGAGGCAGCTAAGATGCTTGTTTACAAGGCAGCAAGAGCTAAGGATCAGTACAATGCTGACGGCAAGACCTCTTACAGCGTAGAAGCAGCTATGGCTAAGCTTTATGCAGCTGAAGTTGCTATGGAAGTAACTACTAAGGCAGTACAGCTTCACGGTGGATACGGTTACATCAGAGAATATGATGTAGAGCGTATGATGCGTGATGCTAAGATCACAGAGATCTACGAAGGAACAAGTGAAGTTCAGCGTATGGTTATCTCTGCTAACTTACTTAAATAAGGAG
>JAFWSY010000025.1 GCA_017519155.1 Eubacterium sp. | reverse complement strand
CTGTGAAGTCAGTTATATATGCACTGACAATCTCAAGAGTCTTATCCGTACCCTTCTTCTTAACCTCTGTGGACTCTATACCGAATACCTGACCTCTTACAACCACTTCCATCGGCGACTCATCAACTATGGTGGATATCTCAACTATGTCACCCTCCACGTTCTTGCCATAGAAGCAGTCCATGTCGTTATAATTATTCTTCCTGAAGCGTTGTTCGGCATTGGCCTTATAGTCCTTCTTCTTATCCGGCTCCGCTTTAGAATTCGTATTAATATTCATTTCCGGAGTGATGACAACCTCATTACTTTCGGTGTCATAGGCCTCCACAAGCTTCTCCTCCAGCTCACGCTTCTTCTGCATGGATTCACTTTCGGAAGCAGTTATTCCAGCAAATGCCTCGTCCAGCTCTGCAGCAGAAAGTTCCTCTCCTTCTGCTCCTTCAGCCATGGCAAGTTTTCTTGCTTTGGACTTCTCCTGGGCATCCACTATGCTCGGCCTGATGAGCTTAACTACAGTCTGAACATTCATGCCAAAACGCTCTGCAAAAAGCTTGTTAAAATACTTCTCTATATCAGGCTTACGAAGCTTGGCCATAGTACCCTCCTCGATACTGAGGGTAAGGGTATTGCCTTCTGATTCTATCTTCGCTTCCTTTACAAGGGAGTACTCCACAGAGCTGGTTTCCCTAAGCTCATCCAGGAAGCTGTCACGGTATATTCCAAGCATATTCTTAAGGTTATACTGTCCCGAAAGAAGATATCTCTCGCGTATAACAACCTTGGTTTTGCTGTATTTACCAAACACAAAAAGGCGGACTGCTGATTCCGCCTGTTTTACATTTTCTCTCGTAATAAGATGTGATGATTCAATGTCTATATATAGTCTGTCAGGGCTCTTCACCGAAGTTACACCAACAACGTTAACATCATCAAAATAAGTGTCAACCTTGTCGGGCAGCTGGATACCCCTGAAGACATCCTTAAATAATTTTTCGCTCATATTTGTTTTCCTCTTTATACTAAACAGGAAAATATATACTATTTATCCCAATTATCTAACTCTTTCTTAAGTTCTCCCAGGAGTGCTTCCTGAGGAACCTTTCTGATGATCTCACCCTTCTTAAAGATAAGACCTACGCCGTCGCCGCCGGCGATACCCAGATCTGCTTCTCTTGCTTCACCGGGACCATTTACTGCGCAGCCCATAACTGCGACTTTGATATTTAATTTCGGATAATTTGCTATTAATTTTTCTGTTTCATTTGCAAGACCAATCAGGTCTATTTTTGTTCTTCCGCAGGTCGGACAGGATACAAGTGATATACCCTCGTTGTTAAGTCCGAGAGTCTTAAGTACCAGCTTAGCTGTTCTTACCTCTTCAACAGGGTCTCCTGTAAGAGATACTCTTATGGTATCTCCAATTCCCTGACTTAGAATAATTCCAAGACCTACTGATGATTTGATATTTCCGCTCCAGAGAGTTCCTGACTCTGTTATTCCCACATGAAGAGGATAGTTTGTTCTTTCGGATATAAGCTGATGAGTCTTTACGGACATAAGCACGTCCGAAGACTTGATGCTGATAACTATGTTGTCATAGTCCTGCTCTTCTATCATGCGTACCTTATCCAGCGCACTCTCAACTATGCCCTCTGCTGTCACTCCACCAAACTTATCAATAAACTGCTGCTCAAGAGAACCGCTGTTTACTCCGACTCTAATAGGCACGTTATGACTTTTTGCAGCGTCCACAACAGCCTTGAGATTCTCTTCAGAACCGATATTTCCGGGATTAATTCTTATCTTGTCTGCACCATGTTCTATAGCTTCAATAGCCAGCTTATACTGGAAATGTATATCAGCCACGAGAGGTACATTTGTTCTTTCCTTCAGCTTATCAAAAGCCTGAGCAGCTTCGATGGTATTTGCCGTACAGCGAACTATATCGCAGCCTGCCTTTTCCAACGCCAGTATCTGCGCTACAGTCGCTTCTATATCAGAAGTTTCAGTATTAGTCATAGACTGGATGGCAACAGGACTGCCGCCACCGATTGTAACAGAACCAATATTTATCTTTTTTGTATTGTCTCTATAATTCATAGCAAACCTCTCATTTTGTTTGTCTCTTAACCAGCTTGTTCCTTTAGCAGCTTGTTTCTTTGACAGCTTGTTTCTTTGGCAGCTTGTTTCTTTGGCAACTTGTTTCTTTTGTTTAAACCTGCTCGCATGAAGCATTCTTATTTACTCGCATGAAGCATTCTTATTTACTCGCATGAAGCATTTTTTTCAGGTTGTTCAAATAAAGCAAGTTTTTATAAAAAGGTATCCTTAAATATCAATTCATGGGGTACCTTTTTTTAACACCTTTGCTATATTGAACAAGAAACCTAATTACATGTCACCAAAGCACAATTTCATAGGAAATATGGTACCTTTTTTGTGTTTCCATATCTATTTTGAACAAGTTTATTCTTATGCTAGCTGTCACAGATATCAATTTTACTTAGCAAGCTATCACACATAGCAAGCTTTCACACAGAGCAAGCTTTCACACATAGCAAGCTTTCACACAGAGCAAACTTTCACACATAGCAAGCTTTCACACATAGCAAACTTTCACACATAGCAAGCTTTTACACATAGCAAGCTTTTACACATAGCAAGCTTTTACACATAGCAAGCTTTTACACATAGCAAGCTTTTACACATAGCAAGCTTTTACACATAACAAGTATTATTTCTATCACACAAGTTATTTATGAAGAACATTCCCCAAATCGTTAAAGAATACAAAAATCATAAGTAACATCAGGAGTGCAACTCCGATACCGTTAACTATTGCTTCTTTCTCAGGTGGAACTCTCTTGCCTGATATAGCCTCGATCAGAACAAAGAGTATCTTTCCTCCATCAAGTGCTGGTACAGGAAGCAGATTCATTACACCAAGGTTGGCACTGAGAAGTACTGCAAAGTTGATAAGGTTCAGGAACACATTCAGGAACTGTTTCCAGGCACCTTCGTCCTTTACCTCTTCCTTGGCATCCTCCATGATATCATTCATGGTATTTCCGATTCCTACAGGTCCCATCAGGTCATCCTTTGAAGCATGACCGGTTACAAGCATTTTTACAGAAGACACTGCCGCTTTTATCTGGAATCTCACCTCCAGAACAGCAAACTTAAGTTCATCTGCCAAGCCTTCTGATGCTCTTCCGGTACTTATGAAGCCGAAGTAATAATTTCCTGTTTCCAGATCCTTCTTCTTTGTAAGTGTTACTTCATGTCTTTCACCGTCATGATCAAATACGATATCAACCGGATGATTATACTCATGCATCATGGAATAAAGAGTTATCTCTCTGTAGTTATATATTCTCTGTCCATCAAGACTTATTATCTCGTCACCGGGCTGTATGCCGGCTTCCTCAGCCGCACTGTTTTCCATGATCTGTGTGATCACCGGCGGATCTACGGTATAAAAATGACATATGATTATCGAAAAAAGAAATGCTAGAATAAAGTTAAACAGTGGTCCCGCAAAGGATACCATCAGTCTTGCAAGGGGCGACTTGTTATTGTATCCGTTGACACTGTCTGACTCTTCTGCCATTCCCTCCATAAGACAATATCCACCGATAGGAAGTGCCCTTATGGAATACATGGTATCCTTCTTTGTCCAGCTGGCTATAGAAGGTCCCATGCCTATGGAGAATTCATTTACCTTTATTCGATTCATCTTGGCGAATAGGAAATGTCCAAACTCGTGAACAAAAACTATAACACCAAAAACTATTATAATCGCTATAATGTTCATAATTTTTCCCATTTCATTTTGAGTCAGAAAAACATTATTTTTTCGACTCATTTTTTACTGCTAAGCGAGGTTGTATCTTCCCTTCAAAAGTTCAATGGTCCAGTCCCGCGCCTCAAGTATCTCGCTGAGTTTTGCATCAGCTACAACGTTATGTTCTGACATGGCATACTCTATCATGTCATATATCTCCAAGAACTTTATTTTGCCTGCAAGAAACGCAGCAACTGCAACCTCATTTGCCTCGTTCATTACTGTCGGCATGGTTCCGCCGATCTGAGAAGCTTTCTTTGCAAGTGGTATACCTCTGAAGGTATCGAAGTCCGGCTTAGCAATTTCTATTCCGGATATCTTCGTGAAGTCCAGTCTCTCGCCTGCCATATATCTTCTTTCAGGATAGTAAAATGCGTACTGAATCGGAAGCTTCATATCCGGTGTGCCAAGCTGAGCTATGATGGCACCGTCCTCATATTCCACTGCAGAATGAATGATGCTCTGGGGCTGAATCAGTACCTCTATATCCTCAAGCTCCGTATCAAAGAGCCAGTGTGCTTCAATAACCTCAAGACCTTTGTTGACCATGCTGGCGCTGTCTATAGTTATCTTAGGTCCCATGGACCAGTTAGGATGCTTAAGAGCCTGCTCCACCGTTACATTTTCCAGCTCTGCTTTGGTTTTTCCTCTGAAAGGACCACCTGACGCAGTAAGCAGGATTCTGGATACCTTGTTGTTTACTCCTGCAGTCTCATTAAAGAATGTACGATTCCCCTGAAGGCTCTGGAATATGGCACTGTGCTCGCTGTCTACAGGAAGTATCTTTATACCCTTTTCCTTAGCTGCCTTCATTACAAGATGACCTGCTGTTACGAGAGTTTCCTTGTTAGCGAGAGCTATATCCTTACCTGCTTCAATGGCAGCAAGGGTAGGCTCTACACCTATCATTCCCACTATAGCAGTAAGCACCATTTCAGCACTCGGTTCAGTAGCAACCTGAAGGAGTCCTTCCATGCCATGAACGATCTTTATATCCATGTCAGCAAGCTTGATTCTAAGGTCATCAGCATCTGCTTCATCAGATACCGAGATAATATTCGGTTTAAATTCTCTTGCCTGTTTTTCTATAAGTTCTACATTCTTACCGCACGAAAGAGCAACGACGTTAAGATTGCCATTTGCTCTTACAATGTCCAGGGCCTGGGTTCCGATAGAACCGGTAGAACCGATAATTGATATATTCTTCATATCATCGTCCTTTTTATAGACCATTTTCTATTTGCATTTATCTTGCTTTTAATATTGCTTTTATCTTGCTTTTTATCTTGCCTTTTATCTTGCTTTTATCTTGCTTTTTATATTGCTTTTATCTTGCTTTTATTTTGCTTTTATTTTGCTTTTTATTTTGCTTTTTATAT
>JAFWSY010000248.1 GCA_017519155.1 Eubacterium sp. | reverse complement strand
TGACTCTGTCTCAGGAACTCTCTGTACACGGTGTACACCACTCTCGTATTTAAGCTTTGAATATGCACCTTTACCCTTGATCATAAAGGTAACGTCCTTGATACCACCGATTCCTGTATCATCTATAGATATAAGCTCAGACTTCCATCTCTTCTTTTCTGCATAATGCTGATACATACGATAAAGCTCGTATGCAAAAAGAGCTGCATCATCTCCACCAACTCCGGCACGGATCTCGACAACAACGTTCTTGTCATCATTTGCATCCTTAGGAAGCAGAAGGATCTTAAGCTCATTCTCACATCTCTCAATAGCCTTCTTGGATTCAGCCAGTTCTTCCTTAGCCAGCTCTTTCATCTCTTCATCAGATTCTTCATCCAATATAAGAAGACTTTCCTCTTCATTCTGCTTTGCAGTCTTATACTCTTTATATTTCTCAACTACGGGAGTAAGATCACTCTGCTCCTTCATGAGTTTTTTGAATTTTTCCTTATCATTTACAACATTCGGATCTGAAAGCTGTTTCATTATATCTTCCAGCTTTGTAACCAGTTCTTCCAATCTATCAAACATGTTAGTTCCTCCAAACTATTTTCTTCTATATAAAATGTAATCTATAATACACCTGATACAACTCTGTCCAGACCACTCATATCTCTCAGCTTCTTAATATGCTTAAAGCCTTCATTCTTCAACATATCGGCAACATCCATATATTGTTCGCAGCCGATCTCAAAGGCAATTCTTCCGTCTTCTTTAAGGAAGCGTCTGGCATTTCCTATTATCATTCTGTAGAATTTCAGTCCGTCTGATGCACCATCGAGAGCAAGTCTAGGTTCATGATCTCTGACATCTCTTATAAGATTATTTATATCCTTTGTCCTTATATATGGCGGATTACTTATAATAAGATCAAACTTATCATTTTCCGAAACTATCTTTTCATCAGAATCTTCTTTTTCAAAGACTTCAAATACATCACTCTTTAGTATCTTTACATCCGCTCCGAGATTCTCACTGTTCTCCTTTGCAAGAGACAGTGCAGCATCGGATATATCAGTAAGTATGACTTCATCATGATAGCCTTCTTTTTCTCTGATAAGTTTATAGGATATACCTATACATCCGGAGCCTGTGCACATATCCAGGACCTTTATACCCTTTCCAGGTGATAATTCCAGGGCGTGCATGACCAGATTCTCAGTATCATATCTCGGAATGAGTACATTTTCCTTGCACAAAATTATATTATCCATAAAATATGTATAACCGAGAATATACTGAAAGGGATAATGAGTTGCACGCTTCTTTATGCTCTTCATATATCTCATGGCTGTAAAATCATCAAGCCTGTCCTTAAGCTTCGAATACAGCTCAGCCATATCCTTATGGGTATACTCCGACATGAGAACCCTTGCCTCAGCCTTTGCATTCTCTATGCCGGCATCTGTAAGGATCTTTGAGCCTTTAGTTATCAGAGCTCCTATGGATTTTGCATCGAATTCCAAATCACTCAAATCTATACCTCTTATTTTTCGAAGCTGTCATTTCTGACACACTCCACATATTCATGCCAGTCCACAACTCCTTCAACTGACTTGATAGCCACTTCTATCATGGAATCATCAGGTTCCTTTGTGGTAAGTCTCTGTACCCAAAGTCCGGGTGCACTGAGGACTCTTGAACATACATTAGAATGCTTTCCTGCATATCTGATAAATTCATAAGATAATCCGGCTATAACAGGAATAAGAATTATTCTTGAAAGAAGCCTCAGCCACATTACCTTTGTATGAACAAACATAAATACAAATATACTGATTATCATAACTATGAAGACAAAACTCGTTCCGCATCTCTTATGAAAACGAGTATGCTTCTTTACATTTTCCACCGTAAGATCGTCTCCGGCCTCAAGACAATTTATAGTCTTATGCTCAGCCCCGTGGTACATAAATGTTCTCTTTATGTCCTCCATAAAGGATATGGCTGCCACATAGCCTATAAAGATGGCAAGTCTGAGGAGACCTTCAGCCAGATTCACTATAAGATTATTGTCTGTAAGCTTATAAAGAAAATTAGCCAGAAATGCCGGAAGCAGCATAAATATACCAATAGCTATGAGAAGTGAAACTATCAAAGTACCTATCAGATATGCACTGTCAGAAGAAGATTTCTTGTCATCCTTTTTATCTTTGGAAGCTCCTTCTTTTTCTGTCTTATCCTTAAGTTCCTCTTCTTTCTCAGTCTTTTCTTTCTTATCTTCTTCCTCTTCAAAATATTCTGAGGAATCCATCAAAGTCTTCATTCCTATATAAAGAGACTCAAGAAAATTCACCACACCTCTTACAAAAGGGATACTGAGTCCTTTATGCCTCTCACCCATGGATATATATTCAGTTACTTTTACTTCTATTTCCTTATCAGGCTTTCTGACTGCAAGTGCATAGGACTTCGGTCCCTTCATCATTACGCCTTCAAGTACAGCCTGTCCGCCTATATACGTTCTCTTCATAATATTAGTCACACCGATTTAATACGAAAACGGCAGAGAAGGTTATAAATCAACCTCACCTGCCGTTTAATTGCATGAAAATAAAATATCTAGTTTTCTGTCTGAACGCCATACTTCTTGTTGAACTTATCTAT
The DNA here is from genome assembly GCA_017519155.1 of Eubacterium sp. Lineage (GTDB taxonomy): Bacteria > Bacillota > Clostridia > Lachnospirales > Lachnospiraceae > Eubacterium_Q. Next base: position 855 of record JAFWSY010000248.1, on the reverse strand, counting down.
ACGTCCACGAGCCTTAACACTCTTCTGCTGACCTGTATAGAAAGAATGGCATTTTGAGCAGATTTCAACATGGATATCTTCCTTGGTTGAACCTGTAACGAACTCATTTCCGCAGTTACATACAACCTTTGCCTGATAATAATCCGGATGTATTCCTTCTCTCATAATTATCTCTCCTTTTCTTTTACGTATGTGTGACACTACGTATTAAGGTTAGCAGATAGTCTGTATATCTAATATACTTCGTGACTGCTCGCAGGCTAAGAAGTATATTAGATATACAGACTAACCTGGAACAGGTAATCGAAAACATCATGAGGAAAGCATCTGCGTCAGCAGATGGTAAAGCACGTAGTGCGACTTTCCGAATGTGTTTTTGATTATCTGCGAACATATGTAATAAACACATCTTCACGCCTCGATCACACACCAGCAACACTCGAATACTAGCACAAGTGATTATATAAATCAAGTATTTTATTTAAAATAATCATTTTCCAGCGCATGCTTCTTCAGAAAATCTACCCAAAGCTCGTAATATTCGGCAGAAAGATGTATTCCGTCGTTAGTATACTTGGCATCAAGGCAGCCACTTTCATCCAGAAATGCCGGATTGATATCCAGATACATAGTATCCTTTCCATCTATATAACCAGCCACCAGCGAATTCCTGGCATTGATGTTATCATTATTGAATACCTCACTGGTATCTGAGTACTCTTTAGTCACATACATGACGCCCATAACTATGACCACAGCGTCTTTCTGTATCCTGTGAATATACTGGATCAGGTCATTGTATTTTTCAGCATATTCTTCTGCATAACCTTTTCCAAGCTCATTTACTCCCAGCAT
>JAFWSY010000247.1 GCA_017519155.1 Eubacterium sp. | reverse complement strand
CTGCTCTTTGAAGCATAGGATCTCAGTTTATCGACTCCGATATCCACACCTTTAAATGCTCCGCCGGCTACAAGTCCGAATACTGCTGCTATTACAGCTGTTCTTGCAACCTTGCTGCTGAAGCTGTTATTCTTTTTATCTTTCTTAACCTTTGGTCGGCTTTCTTTTCCAGGAGATGCTGACTTTTCACTATGACTATACGGTGATGTATACTGACCACTCAGCTGCACCGGCTGAGGCTGTGGCTGTCCCTGATAAGGGGAGCCGCTCTGGTTACTATACTGGTTTCCCTGACTGCTATATGAATTTCCCTGGTTATAATCCATTCCGCTTACAGTCGAGTAACCGCCATTATAACCACCCTGATTAAAACTACTGTTTTGTCCGTTAAAAGCATTTGTTCCGTTTTCAAATTCTGCCATATTAAACACTTCCTTTTTCTGAAATATAGTTTTTGCTTTTTATGGATACAAATATATTATTTAATTGTGTCACTAATGTGATATACTTATTTTACTTTTTTTAACAATTTGTTACCAAATTCGTTAAAAGTTTTGATGCATTTATGATGCTCCACAAGCTCTGTAAAGCTAGTATATAAAACATTTTCAGGAGGTCTTATGTTTAGAATCTGGGGAAAGATCATAAAAGAAAACCACCTTATAAAAGACCATGTCGTAGTTCTGGAAGGACACGATATGTCCCGTACCAAAAAAGTATATAAAGCACTTGAGATACTGGCAGACGAATTCGATCTGGCAGTACCCATATGGCTTGATTCAAATAAAAATGAATTCATCAGACATTCACGTACACGCTTTGATAAAAGCAGCTTTATGGAACCCATCGACTTTGATTATCTGGATTTCCAGGTTATAGAAGAAGATCAGTTCTGGGAATGATCTTCCACTTGGAGAATATCTATACTATACTACTCTTTTATCAATCAGCCGTAGCTCTGCGCGACCGGCTGTTTTTTCTGTTATTTCCCGAACAGTATCCTCTGCTATCACTTCCGGAATCGTGGCTGTAATAACTACTGCAGCCTGATACTCTGTTTCCTGCAGGACTCCTTCCTTACTTTCCAGTAGGAATCTTACCTTATCGTAATCAGAATATTCAAGGCTTATTTCATATATACAGCAAAGAGCAACCGTCTTGACTCCTGCAGCTTTAACAGCCTCCGATGCAGCCTCCGAATAAGCCCTTACCAGACCTCCGGTACCAAGCAGCGTTCCTCCGAAGTATCTTACAACAGTTACGAGAATATTCTCAATCCCTGAACCGGTGATCACATCAAGTATTGGCTTTCCTGCCGTACCTCCCGGTTCTCCGTCATCAGAGAACTTAAGTCTGGGATTCTTGTCTCCGATACTGTAAGCATAGCAGACATGTCTTGCACTGTAATGTTCCTTGCGAATGCTGTTTACAATCTCTGCAGCCTGCTCTTCAGACTCGACAAAATGAGCTTCGCCGAGGAAGCGGGACTTCTTAACTTCGATTTCGGATGTTCCATTTTCAATAATAACTTTTCTTTCCATAGTTCTCTCCGCGGCGAGGTGATTATGGCATGAGTTATTTGCCTTTTTTACACCTCGCTCGCGATTAAAAATTCGAAATGATTACTACTTCTATTATTTAGAAAAGACCTGCATCTGCAGGTCTCATTTAATCATTAGTTCAATATCTTGGATATTTCATCCATGAATGTGTTTACATCCTTGAATTCCCTGTAGACTGAAGCGAATCTTACGTATGCCACTCCATCCAGATCCTTTATCTTGTCCATAACAATGCTTCCGATAATAGAGCTGTCCACCTCTCTGGTTTCCATGTTGTAGATTTCTGACTCGATTTCATTTACACAAGACTCAATCCTCTCCATAGAAACAGGTCTCTTATGACAGCTTCTGATAATTCCCTGCATAAGCTTCTCTCTGTCATATGGTTCTCTTGATTTATCCTTCTTTATTACCATAAGAGGAATAGCTTCAACCTTCTCATATGTAGTAAAACGCTTTCCGCATACATCACACTGACGTCTGCGTCTGATAGCTGAATTATCATCAGCCGGTCTTGAATCTATAACTCTGGTATTATCATCACCACAATATGGGCATTTCATATATTTTCCTCCTCGTCTGTTTACGGATATATTTCAATATAATAAATATTCTTATACAAACCGTTTTCTATTCTACCATAAATAGGGGAAAGATTCAACCTTTACCACCATATCTAGAGTTATTGAAAAAAAATTTGCGCTATCTGCCCTCATGCTTTATCATATCGTAATGATATGTATTGAATACATATAACATTCCATTGGAGATAACTATAACAATGATACTTTCATGTCAGAATATAACTAAAAGCTTTTCAGATAATACGGTTCTGAAAAATGTAAGCTTTAATCTTGAAAAAAATGATAAATGCGCCATAGTCGGAATCAACGGAGCCGGTAAAACGACTCTTCTTAAGATCATCCTCGGCATTGAGGAACCTGACGAGGGTGTTGTCAGCATTTCCAGAGATATCAGACTCGGTTATCTCTCTCAGAATCAGGATACTGAACTAAACAGCACCATATACGAAGCCATGAAGGAAGCCAAGAGCTACCTTATCGATATGGAGAAAAGGATCCGTGAACTGGAGCAGGAAATGCAGCATCTGACGGGCAGTGAACTGAACTCTGCTCTGGAGACCTACAACCGTCTCTCTACTACCTATGACAGAGAAAACGGCTATGCTTATGAAAGCGAGATAACAGGTGTTATATCAGGTCTGGGATTCACAAAGGAGGAATATGACCGAAGCATCAGCACCCTCTCCGGAGGTCAGAAGATGCGTATCGCTCTGGGACGTCTCCTGCTGAGTCATCCGGACATAATCATCCTCGATGAGCCTACCAATCACCTGGATATGGCTTCAACCGTCTGGCTGGAGGGCTTCCTTTCGTCCTATCCGGGAGCTGTTATAGTTGTCAGCCATGACAGATATTTCATAGATAAAGTCTCAAACAGAATAATAGAAATAGATCAGGGTAAGTCAGAAAAATATAACGGTTCTTACTCTTACTACAGCGAAGAAAAATCAAAGAGAAGAAAAGCTCTCATGAATGCCTATCTGAAACAGCAGGCTGAGATACAGCATGAGGAAGCTGTTATCACGAAGCTGAAGCAGTTTAACCGTGAAAAATCCATTAAGCGTGCCGAAAGCCGTGAAAAGAAGCTGGATAAGATAGACAGACTGGAT
>JAFWSY010000246.1 GCA_017519155.1 Eubacterium sp. | reverse complement strand
GTATAACAGCTGTTGCGAATACACCGAATTCACTGTCTGTCTCAGGAATATATATCTGCTTGTCGCAGACCTCTTTATTCTCAGTCTTTCCTTCCTTGCTGATGAGTATTACATATGCTCCTCTGGACTTAACTTCTCTTACATTTGAGATAACCTTTGAATACACATGTTCCTCTGTAGCTATGGCAATTACAGGAACCTGCTCTGATATAAGTGCTATTGTTCCGTGCTTAAGCTCTCCGGCAGCATAAGCCTCTGAATGGATATAAGATATCTCCTTAAGCTTAAGTGATGCCTCAAGGCTCATTGTATAGTCAATTCCACGTCCGATGTAGAACACATCCGGAGCTGTCTTTATATGATTTGCGATTCTTCTGATATCGTTAGAAGAATTGATGGTCTTCTGCATTAATTCTCCGACACCCAGAAGTCTGGTCATAAAATCACGAGCCTCATCTTCTGACAAGATGCCCTTTACAAGACCTATACGTGCAGCCAGCAGATACATAGCTGATATCTGAACTGTATATGCCTTTGTACTTGCAACTGCTATCTCAGGACCTGCATGTGTATAAAGCACATAATCACTTTCTCTTGCTATAGTGGAGCCCTTTACATTTACGATGGAAAGAACCTTGCAGCCCTTCTTTTTCGCAAGACGAAGAGCTTCCAGAGTATCTATTGTTTCTCCGGACTGGGAAACAACAATAACGAGAGTATCCGAATCAATGATCGGATCCTTATATCTGAATTCTGATGCTATTTCCACTGTAACCGGTATTCTGAGTTTTGATTCAATAAGAGACTTTCCAACCATTCCCGCATGCATAGCTGTACCGCAGGCAACAACTACTATACTCTTCAGATTCTTAAGAACCTCATCATCGATTCCATCATCTTCAAGGAACGGAAGACCATTCTGAATTCTAGGAGCGATTGTTCTTTCAAGTGCTTCAGGCTGTTCATTTATCTCCTTAAGCATGTAGTGTGGATAACCGCCCTTCTGAGCTGAAGTAATATCCCAGTTAACCTCAAGTATCTCAGGCTCAACTGCTCTGCCCTTGAGATCCTGTACCTCTATTCCTGATTTTGAAAGTGTAAGAATATGATACTCCGGAACTACGAAGTATTTCTTTGAGAAATTGATAACAGCTGTAAGATCTGATGCTATTATGGAACCATCCTCAAAGGAAGCAGCAACCATAGGGCTTACATTTCTTATGGCAAATATCTTGCCCGGCTGATCATCAAACATGATGCAGAGCGCAAAGGACCCTGCAAGAAGATCTATAACCTTTTTAATTGTCTTGTATGGATTTCCTTCATAGAATTTGTCAAGAAGAGCAGCCACAACCTCTGTATCGGTTTCTGACTGAAGTGTATTCTTAAGACCGAACTCTGCTGTGAGTTCTTTGTAATTCTCAATGATTCCGTTATGACATATTGTAACTGAACCCTGACGGTGTGGATGTGCATTTGTCTCCGTAACTCCACCGTGGGTTGCCCATCTGGTATGACCTATTCCGCAGGTAGCCTGTGTAGTTTCTCCGGCCGCAGCCTCTTCAAGCTCGGCAACTTTGCCGACCTTCTTCTTTATAACAATACCTGTATCTGTATCCAGAACTGCTATTCCGGCACTGTCATAACCTCTGTATTCAAGCTGCTTAAGACCATTAATAAGTATATCCTTTGCAGCTTCTTCACCTGTATATCCAATAATTCCGCACATATTTCGTTCTCCTTTCGTGCAAACACAAAATAGAGTGTCGCTTTTCGACACCCTCCGCGCTAGAAGCGCGTACTGCTGGCGCAGTTATCTTTATTATGCGTAAAGACGCATACAGTCCGCACGCTTCATAGTCCTCTGTATCTCCGGTTACCCGAAGGTTTTAAAACCATGAATCACGAATGTGCTATCCGAGAGAGCATCCGCCGAGTTTTGCGATATCTATCCTGATCCGTTATAGGTTACTCCGGAGGAGAATAAATAAAGTTTCGATAACTCCCTACCTCGTCGGCGCTTGATTACAACCAATTACTTCGTAATCAAGCACTGTGGCGCTAAGCTTTCTGAAGCTTTCCAAAATCGCTGTCCTTTCATTTTCAGCAATCTGTGGTATTATAACACATATATGGCATCTGAATCAAATCCAACAGAAAAATACACAATATTTAGTGTTTAATTAGTATTTAATACGAAGAAATATATTAACTGCTATTTACTTTTTTCACGATTTTACTTACAATAAAAGGTGGTCCTGCAAGCAGGATATTAATACTCCCGGAGGATAAGATGAGTACGCATTATAATGCCTTTATATCATATAAACATGAGGTTAAAGATACTAAAATAGCCGAGCTGGTACAGCGCGAGCTGGAGCATTACAACATTCCGGCAAAAATCAAAAAATCGACCGGTATGAAAAAGATCGAGCGAATATTCCGTGACAAGGATGAACTCCCTATCACAAGTGATCTCAGCGAGACCATACTGGATGCCCTGAACCACTCCGACTATCTGATTGTTATATGTTCAACAAAAACCAGGGAGTCTATCTGGGTTTCGAGAGAGATTGATTTCTTCCTCAGAACACATACAAAAAAGCAGATACTTACGGTTCTCGTAGACGGAGAACCCGATGATGTTATTCCTCCGATTCTTCTCCAGGACGAAAAGACCGTATATAACAGCTACGGTCAGCAACAGAAAATAGTAACGGCTCTTGAGCCACTATCCTGTGACTTCCGTCTCCCGAAGAGACATGCCTTAAAGCAGGAACTGCCACGTCTTGCATCAGCCCTTATCGGCTGTTCTTATGATGATCTCATAAACCGTCAGCGTCAGTATATGATCCGTCGTATGGCACTTCTTTTTGCTGCAGCCATGGCACTTTCACTTTCCTTCGGTATCTATATGTTTCACAGCCGCAGGCAGATAGAGAAGAGCTACACGTCTGCCCTGAAGAGCCAGTCAAGATATCTGGCAAATGAATCTGAGAATCTTTTGGAGAAAGAACAGCGTATCAAAGCTATACAGCTTGCTCTTGCCGCTCTCCCTTCAAGCAGTGAAGATACTTCACGCCCTATAATACCTGAAGCTGTACGTGCTCTTACAAAGGCAAGCTATGCCTATGTCAGCATGTCATATTCAAGTATCGATACCGATGGTAGCTACGGACTCTCTAATACCATCAAGAAATTCACTCTATCTCCTAACGGTCAGTATCTTGCTGCTCACGATCAGCACGGTAACCTTATGGTATGGAATCTCCAGACTCATGATACAATATTCTCATGCAGAGCTTCGAATATGTATAATGTACATAAGATATATTTTCTGGAAAACAATGATTTTCTTTATACTTATAATAACGAAATCGTCTGTTACGATCTGTCCGGTTCAACCGAGGTTTGGAGATATGATTTTGGAGACGAAGGGTTTAATCATAATGACTTCATGTTCGGCAAAGACAGTATCTATATACCCACGCTTTCCGATAAAATTATTAAGCTGGATACG
>JAFWSY010000245.1 GCA_017519155.1 Eubacterium sp. | reverse complement strand
ATTTCTTTTAGAAAGTGTCCTTAGTAGCATAATGCTTATTAAATTCAATCAGTACTCACAAATACAATCTATTATGGTACAAGCAAAACTGAATATTTGTTGTACTAAATGTTGTACCACGCTATCACCATAGCCTCGCAGACCGCTAATTTACTTGGTTTTACTTCTTTTCTGTCTTAAGTGTCGGGAACAGCAGTACGTCTCTTATTGCCTGGCTGTCTGTCATGATCATAACAAGACGATCGATTCCGTATCCGATACCGCCTGTAGGTGGCATACCCACTTCAAGCGCGTTAAGGAAGTCTTCATCTGTGTGATTTGCCTCCTCATCACCTGCATCTGCAAGTGCATCCTGTGCAGCGAATCTTTCTCTCTGATCTATAGGATCGTTAAGCTCTGAGTACGCATTTGCCATCTCCCAGCCATTCATAAAGAACTCGAATCTCTCAACGTATTCCGGATTCTCAGGCTTCTTCTTTGTAAGCGGAGATATCTCAATAGGATGATCCATGACAAATGTAGGCTGAACGAGATGTTCTTCAACATATGTCTCAAAGAAGAGATTCAGGATATCACCCTTCTTGTGGAAGTCTTCGAACTCGATATGATGCTCCTTAGCAAGAGCACGAGCCTGCTCGAGATCCTTTACTTCATTCCAGTCAACGCCGCTGTACTTCTTTACAGCATCAACCATTGTAATTCTTTCAAACGGCTTACCAAGATCCATCTCGATTCCGTTATAAACTATCTTTGTAGTACCAAGAACTTCCTGAGCTATGTATCTGTACATGTTCTCAGTAAGATCCATCATACCATGATAATCTGTATATGCCTGGTAAAGCTCCATAAGTGTGAACTCAGGATTATGACGAGTGTCCACACCCTCATTTCTGAATACACGACCGATCTCATATACTCTCTCAAGACCACCGACAATAAGTCTCTTCAGATAAAGCTCAAGAGATATACGAAGTTTCAGGTCTTCATCAAGTGCATTGAAATGTGTCTCAAAAGGACGAGCTGCTGCTCCACCTGCATTTGCTACGAGCATAGGAGTTTCAACTTCCATGAAGCCCTGTGTATCAAGATATCTTCTTATAGCAGATATGATCTGAGATCTCTTGATAAATGTATCCTTTACTTCAGGATTCATGATAAGGTCAACATATCTCTGACGATATCTTATATCTGTATTAGTAAGTCCATGGAACTTCTCAGGAAGAACCTGAAGTGACTTTGTCAGAAGCTGAACGCTGTCAGCATGTATAGACACTTCACCCATCATAGTACGGAATACATATCCCTTTACACCTATGATATCGCCCACATCAAACTTCTTGAAATCAGCGTATGCATCAGTACCTATTACATCTCTTGCAACAAATACCTGTATATTACCTGACTTATCCTGTACATTGCAGAATGAAGCCTTACCCATTACACGCTTGGACATCATTCTACCGGATATACTAACCTGGATAGGATTTGCATCCATTATGGCACGTCTCTCATTATATGCATCGGTTTTAACCTGTTTAGCCTCTGCCTCATCCATGCCTTCGGTATCAGGCATTTCCTTACCTGCAAGAAGCTTTTCTTCAAGCTGGATGTATTCCTGTCTGGCCTGCTCAGCATGATAAGACTGATCAAACTTTGTTATTACAAAAGGATCCTTTCCTGCTTCCTGAAGAGCGGCAAGTTTCTCACGACGAACCTTAAGAAGCTGATTTAAATCCTGCTGCTGTGCGCCCTGATTATTCTGATTATTCTGATCTGCCATAATCAATCCTCCAAATATGATTATTATTAAAAATAAAACCGCCGGAATAATCCAGCGGTTCATATGATTTTAATTAGTTTCTTGTGAAATCAAGAATCTTATAACTGTATTTTCCGCTTGGTGCATCAATTGTTATTACCTGTCCAACCTTTGAACCAATAAGCTTTGAACCAATCGGAGATTCATTTGATATACTGCCTTCCAAAATGTTTGACTCTGTGGAACCTGAAAGCTTATAGGTATATTCCTGCTTTGATTCCATGTCTTCAAAATGAACTGTACATCCAAAGTTTACTGACTCTGTATCAAGATTATCCTCATCGATAACTTCAACATTTTTCAGTATTTTCTCTATTTCAGCTATACGAGCTTCGATATCTCTCTGCTCATCTTTAGCTGCATCGTACTCAGCGTTCTCTGATAAGTCGCCCTGCTCACGTGCTTCTTTGATTTTCTGAGCTACTTCACGACGGCGGTTTACTTTGAGATCTGATAATTCATCCTCGAGTTTTTTAAGACCTTCGTAGGTCAGGATATTTTTCTTTTCTTCTGCCATGATGAGTTCTCCTTTCATGGATATACATGGTTTATGAGGATTTGTAGTAATCTTATACACAATCCACATTATTCGTAATGATTCAAAATGCATTCACTACGTCTTTGTAGTAATCTAAAACGCATTCATGAAGCTCGCGCTTCGCGCTCTACTGTCTGCTTACGCAGACGCTTCATTTCATGCATTTTCGATTCCTGCTTCGCAGGTACGCTGATCTTGCCACAAAGCGTCCTTGTGAGCAAGCTCCCAGTCCGCTTTTTGTCAATCTCAGCTACTACAAATACTAATTCCCTTTTTGCAGATGACGGGACTCGAACCCGAACCCACGTAATGTGGACATGAACCTGAATCATGCGCGTATACCAATTCCGCCACATCTGCATAGATTAGCCACTGAACGATTGTAACATTTCAAATTCAAAGTGTCAACCTTTCAGTGGCTATTATAGTTTATTTATTTTGTTTTAAAAAGATTAGACGATATTTATTTCTCTTCTGTTGTTCCGTAATCATCAACCATTTCTGAATCAGTATCTTTCTTATCATCAGAAGCTGCATCATCAGAAGCTGCATCCTTAGAATCTGCATCCTTGTCAGTAGCTGATGCTTCAACCTGAACAGCATTGTTATAAACAAGATCAACTATCTTCTTATAAATTATCTCATAAGAGAAATCTTCATCTGTGTAACCATAAGCAGCCTTGAGCTGTTCGATATCAGTCATTCCTGTCTGATCGAGAAGCTCCTGCTTCTTAGCTTCTACTTCATCATCTGCTGCAGTTATATTTTCCTTATCTGCAATTGTAAGAACGATCATCTTCTCACGGATGTATGTTTCAACAGAAGTCTTAACCTGTTCCTTGAAACCTTCCTCATCCATACCATAGTATGAAAGATATGTTCCGAGATCTATTCCGTTTGATTCAGCTGACTCTGTAACATTGCTGATGAGACTGTCGATACGCTCATTTACTTCCTGCTCAGGATACTCTGAAACTTCTGAAGACTCTATAACTTTCTGGATAAGTCCTGACTTATCAGCCTCAAGGTCTGACTCAGCGTTATTCTTTTCCAACTCTTCTCTTTTAGCTTTTTCAAATTCCTTTGTAGTCTTATAGTCAGTTGCTGATGCAACAAGTACATCATTATATTCAGGAACTGTTGGTGAAGCAACTACATAATTAAGCTTTGTAGCAAATACAGCAGCCTTACCGTTCAGCTCATCTTTACCATAGTCCTTAGGAAATGTAACCTTAACATCAAATGAATCGCCTGGCTTATGTCCAACTATCTGATCATCGAAGTTATCGATATATCCGCTGCTTCCAAGAGTGATCTGAGTACCCATACCCTGAGTGCTTCCACCCTCGAACTCTGTTCCGTCTATTGAACCAACATAGTCAATATTTACAGCATCGCCGATTGTAGCAACCTTCTTATAATCCTTGTTCTCAATAGTATTCTGACTTACAAGAGTATCTATTACTCTCTGAACATCATCATCTGTTACTTCTGTATGTTCAGGAGTATATTCAACACCTTTATATGTTCCGAGTGTAACATACTGAGCATATTTGTTCTGCTTCTCTTCTATAGAAGCCTCTTCTGTTTTTCCACAACCTGCAAGTGCTGAAAGTACCATAGCTCCCACAAGCACTGCACTAATCTTTCTGAACTTCATATCGTCATCCTTTCATTGTATTGACATTTTTCAACCGTATGATAATAACACATTACATTTTAAAAATAAAGTAATTTTTGTGATATTATTGTTAAAAGCCATAAAATTTCAGCATTTTTGATGTTTTTTTACGTATAAACATGCTATACTGTAGCATTATAATGCATCAGAAAAGAGAAAAAACTATGATCAATAAGACACAAATAAATATAATAAAAATCAATCCAAATGCAGTCATCCCTACCTATGGGTCCGAATATTCTGCCGGCGCAGATCTTTATGCATGCCTGGACGCACCGGTAACCATTGCCGCGAATGAAACATATCTTGTTAAAACAGGACTTAAGATGGAACTTCCCGAAGGCTATGCAGGATTAATATATGCAAGAAGCGGTCTTGCCACAAAAAGAGGACTGGCTCCCGCAAATAAAGTCGGAGTTATTGATTCAGATTACAGAGGCGAGATAATGGTATCTCTCCATAATCATTCAAAAGAAGATCAAACAATAGAGCCTGGCGAAAGAATCGCCCAGCTCGTAATAACACCATATATAAAAGGTATATTTAATGAAGTAACAGAGTTATCAGATACCGAACGGGGTGAAGGCGGCTTCGGCTCAACCGGAACCAGATAACTCATCATATAGTTACCTGCCACATATCTATCGCACACAAAAAAGATGACACAGAACAAAAGTTCAAGTGTCATCTTTTATTTAGTCTATATTATCTATCCCTGGGTATGCAGGCCGAAGTAGGTTCCTCTTGCAGTAACCTGTCCATAGGCCATTTCCATATCCATAGCTGATTCCAGCATATTAACTCTTACACCGGAATAGATATTATCTGTTGTGATTATCTGTTCACCTATGTTGGTTGTTATAGCATCTGCCTCTTCATTATAAGGTTCTGCTGTAAGTATCTCCTTCATAGCTGCTGAGAAATGAGGCATGGAATCAGGAAGTGATATATACTTCTGACTTATTACCTTACTCTGGAATCCATCCTTAAGGATGCAAAGTCTCTTCTTGGAAGTCTTCTCCATGGCATTTGTTACAAATGCATGGGCAGCGCTCCTCATAACCGCACGTCTTACTTCACTATCGAAGGAAACAAACATGGCATTTATATCCTGCATCGATGGATGCTTGTCTGCAAATGCAACGGCTATTACTTTCTCATTCGGATATACTCCAAGACCAAGAAGGAAATTCTTATATACATGTTCCATATCTGTAGCGATAGGAACTGCTCTGTCTCCATTGATATCAGCCTCATGATTAACCATCATGTTAATGATACCGGTTCTGAACTGCTCGATTCTCTCCTCTGTAACATAATCAGAAGGAAGGAATTCACGTCTCTTGGCATCTGTAAGCGTATAGTCTACTATCTGTCTTCCTCTTGACGCAAGATCCTGTACAGCATTCTTCAGATCCTGACCAAACTGATCATAGGTATCACTGAGCTGCTCTGCACGCTGACGAAGCTGTCTTATGATATCGCCAAATACATCCTGAGCATTGAGTTCTTCTACGATCATTGTTCTTTCCTTTGCGAGAGCGTTCCTCAGAGAATTCTCATAATAACCATTCTCTGTCTCACGCTTAGCAGAAGGAAATGTAAAGAATCTCTTCTTAACTATCTGAAGAATAGACTCCAGGATTCTTTCATATTCCTGTGAAGGCTTGTATTCAGCAAGCTTCTGTTCAAGAAGCTTTGCTTCACGAACCATACCTTCATCCTGTTCACATCCGCCGATGCCCTTTGCTCCTATGATTTTCATAGTAATGAAAGGTCCGTAGGTTCTCATATATTTTTCTATATTCGAATCAAGTGTCTGCGACATCTTTATACGAAGTGATTTTACTATGATAGGAATATCAGTCTGAACTGAATTAAGTGCCTGCGGAAGTGCCGTGCTCAATCTGTCTATTCTCTTCTTTATATCCTTATATATAGGCTTTGGATACTGTCCTACTTTGATGAGACCATTTACTGAAAGCTCTATCTCATCGCCCGGCTGACCATTCAGGAAACCGCGCATCTCACCGAAAGCAGCCTGGATATCCTGCTCCATACTTGTATCCTTGGCAGGCATCCTGTTCAGTCTCGCATATGCTTCATTGAAAACTGCGCATTCTGCGATATTCTCTATTTCTTTAATAGGAATCTTATAATCAGCTTCATTGATAACCTTAAAGTATCCTAGCTTACTCTTCTCGAAGAAGGAATCACGAATCAGCTTACGTCTTCCGTTTTCATCTGCATCATCTATATACTTGTTATGAGCAAGTTTTGACAGGAAATATGCTGTATCGCTGTAGATAACTCCATCAGGAATATATCCCTGATCATCCTTTTTACCGGATACAAGCATACATGAGTCAAATATATTCTCGCTCATGCTGAGTCTGTGAGAAGTACTCTCAAAGACATAGTTCTTACCCTCATATGCTGCCTGAATATACTCTGAAACTTCCTTCAGAGTTGCAAAACCATTTGCAAGCAGCAGGGTTCTGAGTTCGTCATTCTGATATATATCAAGATTTGCAAAAAGAACATCCGGCATAAGCAGACATCCGCCTACTCTGAAATGCTCCCACTTACGTGACTTTGCATATGCTCTGATATTATATGTAACATCACCTAATATACCACTGCCTGTTCCACCGCAAACGCTGGACACAATAATAACATCCAGTTTTTTACTAACTGAATCACTATAGAGATCCTCCAGTTTTTCAAAGAGGAGAATTCTCATATCTTCATAAGCATTTGAGACCATAAGACGGCCTAT
>JAFWSY010000244.1 GCA_017519155.1 Eubacterium sp. | reverse complement strand
TATAGCTCTCTGTCTTCGCCTTCAAGAACAGCCATATGTTTTTCAACCGTACCGGTATCATTTCGCTCAAGCGGTCCGGTAAGCTGGGCTGTAACACCCTTTTCGGTTATACCGATGGCATTATCCCTGAAAAGCCCCTTTAAAGCCTTGTCTGAAAGCTCCTCATCCATACCGCACTCCGTCAGTATTCTCTGACTGAAGCCGTAGATACCGCAAACCAGATTACTGGCAATTGCACAGGCTGCATGGTATTTGGACTTCGAGAACGTACTGATTGATCCGGTAGAAAGTCCGGCAGTCCTGAAGTACTCTACCATTTCATCAAGGTGTAGAGGGTGTCCTTCAATTGTAATAAATGCATTGGAAAAATTTAAATACGATGTATACTTGTCTGATACAGCATACATAGGATGGATGGAATATCCATAGACCTGATAAGGAGAATCTTCAAATATTTCTGAAGAAAGTGCTCCACTAGTATGGCAGATGATCCTGCCATCGATTTCTCGTAAGTGTTTTATCTCATCAAAAACAGGTTTGATGGCATTGTCACTCACAGTAATAAAAACAGCATCGCATTCATTAATTAAATCAACAGCGTTACTAAAGTATCGGGTATCGGTAAACTCAGCTGCATCCGCAGCGTGTTCCATCGTTCTGCTGTAGTACCCGGCTATATCAAGACCTTTAGTCTTAAGATATTTGCCCATTGTGTAGCCCACACGTCCGGCGCCAATAAATCCAATCCTCATACTATCACCTCATTTCCAAGGCGATACTGTTTATATAAAGTTTTTCAGGTATAGTTTCCATTCCGGAATACCATCCGAGTACGAATTATACACTAATAATAATTCTTTTGTAAAGCGAAATAATTGTTAGGTAAAACCATCCGTTAGGCATCAAAGACTGCTCTTCAGACTGATGTATGTACCCAATAATTCATTTATTTCAACAAAATCTTTATTCTCAATGGATTTGCCCAGAACGTTCAGGAATTCCATATCCTCGCTTCCGTATTCGCCTGTACAAATCTCACGATACA
Organism: Eubacterium sp.; assembly: GCA_017519155.1. Taxonomy (GTDB): domain Bacteria; phylum Bacillota; class Clostridia; order Lachnospirales; family Lachnospiraceae; genus Eubacterium_Q. The sequence goes on along the minus strand of JAFWSY010000244.1, from coordinate 2,861 downwards.
GCTTCTTTATAAGAGAAAGGTCCTCAAGATAAGTTGCTTCTCTCATGCTTCTAAGTGTATTGATATTTATTATCTTTACAGATTCCTCTTCGTATTCATAATCCTCTTCATAGTCATCAGAATCATATTTGCCTGAATCATCATGAATATCAGTGTCCTGAGTCAGATCATCAATAACATGATTAATAGCATCTTCATCATTATCATGCTTTTCTGCGAGAACGCCCTTTTTAGCCATCTCTGCATATTCAACGTCGCTCTTACCCTTGACACTGCCTACAAATTCAAGATATTCACCGATATACTGATTTATAACAGTGAGACAGTCAATCATAAGACTTAAGTTGTCCCTTACATAGGTCTTATTACCCATATTGACCGCATTTTCTATTCTAAATGCAATCTCAGATGCCTCTACAGCACCGATATTCTGACATCCGGTTCTGATATTATGGATTCTGTTCCTGAAGCCTCTGTAATCATTCTTGAATCTGAAATTAAGATCATTACCCGCTTCTTTATTCTGATTGTAAAATGTACTCAGTATTCGATTATATACATCTATACTTCCACCGATTTTCTCAAGTGTTGTTACCACATCAAAGAAATCTTCAAGCTTCTTTAAGCCCTCACTGTATCTGGAGTCGGTTATGTACTGAGTAACATCGTTTGATCTGTACTTTATCTTATCCTTCTCGGCAAATCTTACGATGATACCGGCAAATACGGTAACATCGAAAGGCTTAAGTACTACATCCGAGAATCCTTCATCCATAAGCTCCTGACGGTTCTTACCGATAGCATCCTCAGACATAGCAATAACAGGGAGGGATCTGAACTTGTCGTCAGAAAGCTCTCTTATTTCCTTAAGTGCATCTATTCCGTTCATGACAGGCATTACGATATCCATAAATACCATGTCATAATCATTATTCATGACCATATCAATGGCGCTGAGTCCGCTGGCTGCAGTATCAACTCTTATATCAAGAGAAGACATTACATCCATAGCAACATTCCTGCTTATATCCACATCATCTACAAGAAGGATTCTGAGGTCAGGAGCCCACATTTTCTCAGCCTCTTCTCTGGATACTCTTTCAACAGTATTTTCATTAAGAGGTATGACAGCTCCACTCTCATCATACTTCTTCTGTTTCAGAGAAATGGTAAATGTAGTTCCGGCGCCGATTGTACTTTCAACTTCTATATCTCCGCCCTGAAGCTCTGCCAGCTTCTTCGCTATGGAGAGACTTATTCCGTTACCGGTACTCATAACCGATTTCTTTGCCTCATCTACATAGTAGATCTCAAATATATGTTCAAGTCTTTCTTTACTGATACCCGTACCTGTATCTGATATACTGAATATCATATTTACGGTATTTTCAGGCATGGCATTATCTGTAACATTAAAGTCATAGCAGTCTACAGAAAGAGTAATTGAGCCTTCCTTTGTATATTTAATAGCATTATCAAGTATTATTGTGAGTGTATTCTTTATCTTATCAAAATCTCCGATAAGGATATCAGGGATGTTTTCTCCAAGATCCACCATGAATTTAATAGGTATTCCGGAAAGCTTATTCAGCATATTATCGGATATATCACAGATAAGCGTTGTAATAGAATATGGTTCACTAAGCTGCTCTTCTGCGCCGGATTCAAGTCTGGCAAGGAGAATGGTCTCATCAACCTTTACAATAACATCCTCACCCTTCTCAATAATCGCCTTTAATTCACCTGCAGTATCTTCATCCACGCTGCCTTCCTTGATCATTGTATTAGCTTTACTGATCATGGCATTAATAGGAAGCTTGATCTCGTTACTCATATTAGCCAGGTAGTCAGTCTTGGCTGTATTACTCTTAAGAGCATCTTCATGCTCCTTGGACAGATCCTCAAGCTCCTTATTCTTTCCAAGGAACTTATGTCTGAGACTGATAGTTGTACCTGTTGCAATAAGAACAAGAAGTATTACAAGGGCTATGATACCGCCTCGGATAAACTTATTCTCAAAGAAACCTTCCTGCTTATTAATTGTAAATGACAGAGTATCCTCACTGGAAATATCATCACCGTTAGTAGCACTTACGTTAAATGTATAGATACCTCCGTCAAGATTAGTGTATACAGCCTGAAGATTATCAGTTCCCGACAGAATCTGTGGTTCATTATCAAAACCTACCAGCTGGTATGTTACCTTGATATTCTCTCTGTTCTGGAAACTATGCACACCAAAATATATTTCTACCCTCTGAGCATCAGAAGGAATAGAAATGGAATTTCCGGCTTCATTTATATGTATGATTTTTCCGTCAATATAAACGTCTGTAACGTTAATCTTCGGAGGAACAGTATTCTGATAAATATTATTTGGGTTAAATATAATAACCCCCTTTTCGGTACAGATATAAAGCAGGTCATCCTCACCATAGAAGCTATGGGAATTTGCGGTAATAGGACTTTCGATACCATCACCGGTTGACAGATATCTGTTGGATACGGGAGCAGTTCCTATGAGTTCATCCTCAGAGGTAATAAGAACACCCTTAGAACCAATTATATAAACCTTATTATTATTCTTAAGTATCGAAAAGATGCTGTTGGAATAATCAATATTACTAATAGCTCTGAAGGTACTGTTATAGAAGGATAAGCCGTTATTTGTTCCTATCCAGAGTCCCTGATCACCTACCATAAGAGATGTGATGACATTTGAAGTAAGACCGTCCTTATCATTAAAGACCTTTATATCACCATCATTTATAAAATACAGACCGCCACCGTCAGTACCTACATAGATAGTATCATCCTCACCCTGACAGATACTGAGTACATTTGGATAATCAAGTCCTGAG
>JAFWSY010000243.1 GCA_017519155.1 Eubacterium sp. | reverse complement strand
CTGCAGCCAACAAGCCAGCTATACATGTTTCTGATTAACAATTCAAACTGTGTAGATAATTCTTCATCTGTAAGCTGACGGCCATATAATTCACTTATTTTTTTCAGCTTTTCCTCATCGTTTCTCAACTCATAAAGCTCAAAAGCATTTTTCAAACTGTTTTCATAAAAATTGGTTCTTGGACTATCTGAGAATAATCTTTCATTTTCAAGAAAGATTTCATATGACCTTACAGTAATCATAAGAATCATAGCTGCAAGAATTAAGAATACTACAGCTGCCCGTGTAATTATTATTTTAAATAGATTCGGTTTCTTATAGTAGTTTTTTATCAGTCTTTTTCTACGCTTTATCATTAGTCTATCCCTTCTATCCGGTAGCCTCTTCTTATCACTGTCCTAATACATTTTCCTTCCTTACCAAGAAGGTGTCTCAGATTCTTTATGCGGTTATCAAGTACTCTGTCTGTACCTTCATAATCATAGTCCCAGACCTTAGTGAGCATCTCCTCTCTGGAAACCACTTTCCCCTTATTATCCATAAGAAGTTTAAGTATCTGAAATTCTTTTTCAGGCAGTGTTACCTTTCTTTCCTCTACCTTCACCTCCAGAGTCAGCGGATTAAGCATTATATGCCCTGCGGTAATATATTTACTGCCCACCAACCCCTTGTCTCTTTTTACAAGAGCCATGCATTTGGCATAAAGTGTCTCAAGCGAAAACGGCTTTACTATATAATCATCGCAGCCTAAAGAATAACCGTTAAGAACATCCTCTGTTCTTTCCCTTGCGGTAATAAATATGATTGGAACTTCACTCCTGCTTCTGATATCTCTGCAGAGCTCGAAGCCGTCCTTTTTAGGCATCATAACATCAAGCAGTATCAGGTCATAATTTCCCTCATACGCCTTGTCTTCACCTTCATATCCGTCACCTGCACAGTCAACGGTAAATTCACGTCTCTCGAAATAATCCTTTATTACCTTTACGATAGACTTATCGTCTTCCACAATAAGTATCTTTAACATGTGCTCCTCCTTATAGAAGTACTTCTAATGATTACATATTAGTATACTAATCTATCGTTCATGTATCAATCTCAATAGATATCTTTAAAAGAAAAAGCTGCCCATTACTGAGCAGCTCTAAAGTTTCTTTATTATTTTGAAAAAGTCTGTCTGTTAAATGTAACGGGCTGGTCGTACTTCACATCAAAGCAGGCTGTCGCCTCAAATCTATCAAGATTGTATACACATGACCACTCTGTTCCGTTACCATCACTAACTCTATTATCATGTCCAACCTCAGAGAGGAAACACATGGCCTGATCTGTGTCTGCAACTGAGTTACATTTATCCAGCTCCTCCATAAGCTTTTCATAACGGCCATCACCATAATCTTCATTCTCGTAATAGTCCGGAATACCGACTACATAATTTGTTACAGCCTTGGAATCAGTTACGATCATCTCATTATCCATCCATTCGATAACCACTGATCTTCCTGACTTATCCGCTATATGAAAATGGAAAGCTCCGTCAAATACAGTCTGCATGTCATAGGACTTAAGAAATCTGACTGCCTCATCAACATCCTTACATTTATCCAGTACTGCTCTGGCAGCAACGTTCATCATTATATCCGGTTTTCCATTGTCCTGATGAATGGCCTTTTCATTCAGCTGAAGTATTGACATTCCCAGTCCCGCCTCATTCATTCCATCAGTAATAGCATATGGGAGTGCCAGTGAATATGCTCTGCCTTCCAAAGATGTGGGAGATATCTGTCCCTCAAGGCTGCCGATATTCAGAACCTCAAGATCCACAAAACTTATAGACGCATAGCCATCCTTCGGAGAAGTATATATCACCATGGTATCGCATTCAGGATAATCCGTATTTCGTCCCATCAGATGATCACCTTCGGGAGTTACAGCGGCAAATGCGCTGCAGCCGGGAACGAATGAATCCCCCTGAATCGGATAGCCGTAAAACAGATTCTTTGATATCCACAGCATAAGCTCTCTTTCATCACTTACTTCTGAATCCAAAAGCTTATCAAGCTTATAATCATCCACGTAGTTTAAAGTATATACTCCATCCGCACAGCTGTTTATAGACCCGGCAGTCTGAATCTTCTTTCTTAATATAACAGCCAGGCTTACCATACATGTAAGAATCAGAATTCCTGCCACTGCCAGAATTCTCTTTACACTGAACTTATATGAAAGAAGAACAAATATCAGCAGTATACATCCAATGGCTACAAGTACTATAGCCACAGTGACTATTTTAGTTATCACTGCAGTTTCAGAAGAAATCACCACACATTCATATTCTGACACACCGGCATCCAGTTCTTCTCTACCTTCATCTGACGCTATATGTTTAAAGGTTTCTTTTAATTCCTCCGATAAGTCATCTCTGTCTTTTATCTTTTCCCATCTGTCCTTATAATGATCGTGGATATTATTAATTATCTTTTCTCTGGTTTCCTGTGAGGCCTTACGAAGCTTTACTCTCAGCCTTATATTACCATCTGCCGTTTGGGGCAGAAGAAATACTCCTGCAGCATGCTTATCATAGTTAAAACCTGATATAGGCACTCCTCTCCAGCCGTCGTTATCATCATCCCTGTATGCATTATAAAAACAAAAATCTTCCTCCAGCTGATTTATACCATCCTTCTCAATGATGAGTATACCGGACCGTCCCTCAGTAAAGGACTGCGGATCAAACGCATCCAAAACCGAAGCGTCTGATTTTGATCTGATTGAAAGTATCAATCCCGTTACTCCACATATTATTCCGGAAACTAACAGTATAATGACCAGAGTAAGACCAACTTTTCTCCCCATTTTTCCCTCACAAATAATAAAAATTTATAACCTGATATAAATCGAGCCGGGATTTCTCCCGGCCCGATGTTTGTCTTACCTTACCCGGTATTTCGAAAAACTCTTTTTGATTATTTCTTCTTAATCTTCATAGTCTTCTTAAAACCGGTCTTCTTGGTGAATTTCTTCTTATAAGCCTTTACGCTTGCCTTTGGAGCTTTTATTACAGCCTTCTTATTTATGCCCTTAATAGCATTCTTGCCGACTGTCTTAAGCTTCTTACCCTTGAAGATAATAGTCTTAAGGCTCTTGCAGCCATAGAAAGCATTCTTATTTATCTTTGTTACATTTGTACCGATTGTAACCTTCTTCAGCTTCTTCTTGTTCTTGAATGCATTTGCGGCTATCTCAGTAACCTTATACTTCTTACCGTTAATTGTAACAGTAGCAGGTATGGTTGCTGATTTAGGATTCTTAGCTGTAAGTCCGACAAATGCCACCTTATCAGCTGCAAGAATCTTGTATGTTGCCTTTCCTGACGCATCCTTAACTGTATCGCCTACCTTAGGTGTATTATCAGGTGCTGCTGTAGGTACTGTTGAAGGAGATGGTGAAGGTGTAACCTTCTGATCATTACCCTTAGGCTCCTGTGTAGGAACAGGTGTAGGTGTTGGCTCATCCTTCTTTGTGAAGTGAGGCTTAATCTCTACGATTCTGAATCCATCATCTGTATGATAATTATTTGATACAAATCCAAGTATGAAGCCTTCTCCCGGAACCTTGATAGTCATTCCGGCAAACTTCGTATCAGAATCATTGTCCTTATTACCCGTATATCTTCCCACCAGATTTCCATCCAGATCATAGATATAAATCCAGTCACAATAATCCTCGAGAGCGCTGTTCTTGGCAAATGTAATCTCTACATAATCAGCTCCCTCTCTCTTATAAGTCCAGTAGATAGACTCGTCATCATCATAGTTTACGCGTCTGATCTCATCCTCAGTTATTTCTGTAGGATCGATGCCCTCATTTCCATCCTGAAGGAATACATCTGTACTGAAGGTCTTATATTCTTCCGGAATCTCCGGCTCTGGTTCAGGAACAACCACTACCTTAAATGTCTTTACTAATTCAGGCTCATCATCTGTTGGAATATATACCTTCAGTTCATACTCGCCCTCTTCATTAGCAAATATATCAATCATATTATCACCATAAAGAACGTCTCTGGTAGTTTCGACTTCTATAGCACCTCCATTTTCATTTTCAACAATAATATCCTGTGAAGAATTCCATGGAACAATGTCATACATCAATGTAAGCATGCTGTCTACATTAATCTCAAGAGTAGCCGGATCATCAGTTATCTCATCCTGCTTATTACCATACATATCTACAGTATAGAATTTTGCTCCTGAAATACTCTTTTCGCCAACAGTTACTTCAGCAACACCCTCAACATTATTAACAGGATTTGCTGCATATACAGTAACCTTGGCAGTTCCTGAAGACTTTCCTAATACTATACCTTCCCTGCTTACCTCTGCAATAGATTCATCATCTGCCATATAGTAAAGCTTATCTATAGCATTAGCAGGTACTTTCTCAACCTTGAGACGCTTCTCATATGATTTATAGGTACTGTAATCAAGCTCTAAATCTTCTACCTTGATATCGGTAGCTACTGCGCCTTCTTCTTTTCTCTTAATACTGAATCCATAGCTTTCTGATACAGGAGACTGAACATCTGCGGCAACATCATTATCATCTTCAAAGTCAGAAGAATAATCATCATTACCACCGGCCTTTGATACAAAATGTATCTTAACCGTATTATCATAAATAGTGAATGGATAAGAAGCTAACCTTTCTCCATCATCAAAACGGAATTCATCACTAAGCTTAGACTCTGTATATACCATCTTGGTAATAGGCGCACCTGTCTCACTGCTATAACCATAATAGTATCCGTTTCCATCCTGAATAGTTATATAATCTCCAACGTCAAAGGCTGTTCTTGCATCGAAGTAAAGATTCATACACTCTGTATCAGGATTAGTACTTGTATATGTATATACTTCATCAGTACCCTTTACGTAACCATGCATAGTCTGAAGATTATTGATATCTCCTGCATCCGGCTCATTTACAGTAACCTTAAGGCTTGCGGTCATTTCAACCATCTCACCATCCTCATCAGGTACCTGTATAATAGCCTTAACAGTAGCTATACCTTTTCCGATACCGTTAAGAATATCATCTAAATCTACGTAAGCTACAGTATTATCGCTACTTTCATAGCTTACCAGATATTCCTTCCAGTCATCATTAACTTTAAGTTCTGAAGTTGCATTTCTATCTATTGAAAGCGATTTAATCTCTTTTCCATCACTATCAACAAAGAAGAAATCATCAGAAGCAGCTTTTGATGCTGTTATAGTCAGATCTATCTTAATCACATCAGCTGTAACATAACCACCATCAACTTCGTAGTTTTCTCCGATATCTTCAAGGTTTTCAACCTTATAGATGGCCTCATCTGTACCTACAGCTATATTTACATTTCCAACCTTCTGAGGATCAATTACAACGTATCCATCCTCATAATATGCATCAACTATTCTTCCATCATCTGAGCATACGCTCACACTATCTGCATCACAGCCCTCAGGAAGAAGACTTACAGGAACCTTTACCTCAGTACCAACCTTTGCATTTACTACAAGGTCGTCCTCTTTAATCTTAATCTTCTCCACAGGATTATAGTTCTTAACACCTGTTACCGCAAAGCTTCCATTCTGCATAGAATCGCTCATAAGCATAAATGCCACATATGGTTTACCAACAAAACAGGTATAATCAGAATAATGACCGTTTATTACATCATAGATATCTATTTCGTCGTTTTCATCATCTCTTCCTTCAGAAACAACATCATAGATCTCCTGATTTGTTATATCAGCTCTGTCAAGACCAACAACATAGAGATTATCAAAACCTTCTTCGATATCTGTATCCAGTGTAAACATATATTTATCATAATCAGGATTACTGTATCTGTATAAAATTAATGCATCATTCGGATAAGGATTTGCTGCTATCTTTGAGAAGTCTGAACCACATTCAACAACATTTGCCTTAACATCCACATAGAACTGCTGTGAAGCGCCCTCTATTCCTTCCTGATCATCAATAGTAAGTGTTAATATATAGCTTCCTTCTCTTGTGAAAACATATCCCATGCCCGTATCAAAGAAAGCCATATCAAGATCCACTTCCTCGTCCGGGTCTACAGTCTCAATTGAAGCATAAACATACTTTCTGTAACTGCTTGGATTTACAGTATACTTAAGATTAAATACCGTGCCCAGATAAGCCTGAACAGGATTTGAAGCAGTTGCATAGTTTTCATCTGTTTTATCGATACTTACAGATACAGTATTACCCTTCACTACCTTAACAGTAGCAGTGGCAGGCTCACCGCCTTTGTAGCTTACTGTAACTTCTGTTTCACCAACCATTCTTCCGTGAATATATCCGGCGCTGTCAACAAATGCTATCTCTTCATCTGCAACAGAGTATTCAAACTTAGCCTTTCCTGAAGCTTCCTTTCCATCAAGAAGGACAGTTGTAGGAACCTTCTCATCTAAAGCCACCACGTAGCTGTCTTCTTTAAATGAAACTGTTGTTCCCGAAGCTGATTCATTTACCTTTGTAAATGCCTTTATTCGAAGATTGCTGTCTCCGTCAGCTGAAATATCCTCCCAGCTCTTTGCTCCCGGCTTAATAGCTAAGGATTCTCCGGCATTTGCACTACTGCATTCAACTACATAATACTCATCTGTTGTTTTATCACAGAACATATCCGCCGGCTTGCCACCAACAGTCTGCTTAACAACTATTGAGAATTTCTTACCTTTTTCGATTTTAACTTCCTGGCCAAGGTCCAGCTTAGTATATCCCATATGGACCATACTACCTGTTTTACTTACTTCAAGTTTTCCGCTTGTAGGATCCTTGGCATCAGTAACATCAGTATATACTCTAACCTCGAACTTTGTATTATCCTCTACTGTAAAGAAAGAAACAGCATTAAGTATTTCATCATTTACGGCAGTGAATACATTTGCGCCCTGCTCATAACCTGAGATAGTAGTAGCAGCAAGAGTTCCGTCATACTGATAGATATTATCGTAGTCATCTGCTTTTTCTACATCATAGAAAATAGCTGATCCAAGTGATGGCTCATAATATGATATCCAGAAATATCCATCAAGTCCCCAGACGTCTCCCCAGGAGTTCTTGATCAACCATGCACCGTCTCCCTCAGGAGCATATACGAAATTATCCTTTGAATAATTATCATCCCAGCCCACAACCGTAACTGCATGACCACCGCCACCACCTAATTCATCAAACTCAGGAGCTGTGTAGAAAGCGTAAGTACTGTAATCATAACATTCTTTGTGGTGAAAATAAGATATCTGACCGGCACCATACTGCTTGATATATGCCTTAATTTCATCCTGCTGTTTCTCAGGATTAAGCACCTTGAATCCGGATACAGTATATGTGTTCTTATTATAACAATATTCCTCAGGCAGAGTAGCCTTACCATCATCATGAAGGTTGTCTATAAGATCTGTAAACTTTGCTTCTTCCTCAGGAATTAAACCAATACCTTTTGAAGTAGCAAAAGCTCCGCCCAGGTCAGTTGCACCTATATCATAATAACCTGCAGTACCCGGTTCATCCATACCCGGAAGTACCATATCTCCTGATAATCCAAGCTTATCATCTCTGTTGTTATAAATAAAATAAGCCAGCTGAGATTCTGCAAAATCAGCCTCAGAAAGGCTTGTTGTATGGCTCAAGAGACTGGCCTGTGTTGCCTCCATCAAAGAAAAACACCAGCATGTACCGGTTATATTCTGATCCTTTACAGGGGATATAACCGTATGACCGGCATCTGTTCTGCTATCATACTTTGATGGAAGCTCACCCTTATTATATTTTTTCTTACTAGTTGCAAAATACTTACTTGGAATATTTGAGTTAGGGTTAATCTTCGGAAGTGTTTTTTCATACTTCTTAGTTAACTCGTATCCCTCTTTTTCCTCTTCTGTCATCTTGCTTTCGTCCAAATATGGACCGTCCGGACTTTTTACCGTTGCAGCATTAACGCCAAATGGAATCGCTGCCGCAAGGCTGAGTGCCAGAGCTCCCGTCTTAAGACCAAGCAAAAACTTGCTGTGTTTCATACATTCCTCCTTCACATTTTTTCATTAATTGCCAAATGTATTTGGCATTGATAACTTGATTATATTTATATACCAGTCAATAAGCTGGCCCCCAAAGATACTAGCTGCCACAAGACCTGCACAAAGAGACGGACCGAATGGCATATGTTCCTTGCCCCCCTTCTTTCTTCTTGCAAGAAGAACCGCTCCGATAGCCGCTCCCATAAACAGTCCGAATATAAAGGATGTAAGTATTCCCTTCCATCCCATAAGAAGTCCTGCCGCTGCCATCAGCTTTATATCACCACCGCCGAAGGCTCCTCTCACTATAATCGTGAGCAGCAGCATAAAGCCGCTGATACATACAAAGCCCACCAGACGCTGGACTATGGTTATCTCAGACTTTCCAATAAGAGTCATAACCGTTGAAACTATCCCCAGTCCGAGAATGATCCAGTTAAGCTCAGGCGGAATCTCCATTGTGGCCATATCCACAAAGGTGACCACAGTAAGAACAGCAAAAAACACAAAGAATATAAAGGTATCAATACTAAGACCAAACTTATAACCTACAAGACCGCCCAGTACAATACCCAAAGCAGATACGATATAGAACTTTAATTTGTTCTCCTCGTATACATCCTTTATTCCAATCTTCAGTTTTCCTGCTTCAATTACCTTTGCCTCTTCGGAAGCCTTCTTCTCAGCCTCGGTCATCACACCGTCCACATCCTCGTCATAGTCTTCACGACTTCTGACCTTGGCAATAAGACGTCTGATGACTACATTTAAAAATACATAGGTGATAAGCCCCGCCAGGGCAAAGATAATTATCATAGGTATATTCATAAACTACCTCATCCAAAAGGTGACAATTTTTCATCAGATGAAAATCTGTCATCTTTTTTATTCTTCTACGGGTTTTATGATGATATTAAGCTCATCCAGCTGGCTCTGCTCTACTGTCGAAGGAGCGTCCATCATGATATCCTGTGCATTCTTGTTCATAGGGAATGCTATGATCTCACGGATGGATTCCTCGCCTGCAAGCAGCATGATCATTCTGTCCACTCCAGGAGCAATACCTGCATGTGGAGGTGCACCGTAGGAAAATGCGTTGTACATTGCAGGGAACTTAGCCTTAACTTCATCCTCTCCGAGACGAACCATCTCAAAGGCACTTACCATTACCTCAGGATCATGATTTCTGACTGCTCCTGATGAAAGCTCTATACCGTTACATACCAGGTCGTACTGATCAGCCATTATGCTGAGTGGATCAACTTCTCCGGCCTTTGCTTTCTCAAGAATTTCCTTGCCGCCTATAGGCATTGAGAACGGATTATGACAGAACTCCAGAAGTCCTGACTCTTCCCCGATCTCATACATAGGGAAATCAACTATCCAGCAGAATTCATATCTTTCTTTATCCATATGACCTTCGCACTCTGCTCCGAGCATCTTAACTGCTACGCCCGATATCTTCTGTGCGAGAGTCTTCTTACCTGCGCCAACTACAACAAGTGTATTTGGAGCAAGCTCTAATTTCTTTGTAATTGCTTCAGCAGTAGCGGGATCTGCATTAACGAACTTAGCGATTCCACCTGCAATAGCTCCGGTCTCGTCGCACTTGAACCAGTAAGCCTTTGCACCTGCCTGAACCTCTATGTCAGCACATATCTTATCTATCTGCTTTCTTGTGAGCTTGCAGTCTGAAACAGGAACAGCTTTGATTACATTTTGCTTGAAAGGCTCAAAACCGCAATTCTCAAGCTCATCAGTAACATCCTTAACTCTGAGATCTATACGAAGATCCGGCTTATCTGTTCCGAACTCGTCCATAGCCTGAAGGTAAGGTATTCTTTCGAAAGGAGCTGATGAAGCTATATTATATGTTCCGTACTTTGCGAAGATTGGAGGAAGCACATCCTCGATAACCTCAAATACATCATCCTTTGAAGCAAATGCCATCTCCATATCCAGCTGATAGAACTCTCCAGGTGAACGATCTCCTCTTGCATCCTCATCTCTGAAGCAAGGTGCTATCTGGAAATATCTGTCGAAGCCTGCTGTCATCAGAAGCTGCTTAAACTGCTGGGGTGCCTGTGGCAGGGCATAGAATTTGCCCGGATGCTTTCTGGCAGGAACGAGATAATCTCTTGCACCTTCAGGTGATGAAGCTGTAAGGATAGGTGTTGTTATCTCAAGGAAACCATGCTCTATCATGGCACTTCTCAAAGCTGCAACAACATTACATCTGAGTATGATATTATTCTTAACCTCGGGATTACGAAGATCCAGATAACGGTACTTAAGACGGAAGGTCTCATCTGCCTCTCTGGAGTGATTGATCTCAAATGGAAGCTCTGCATGGTAATTCTTACCAAGCACTTCAATCGACTCAGGAACTATTTCTATCTCGCCTGTAGGAATCTTGTTATTCACACTGCTTCTTTCACGAACCGTACCTGTGATCTTAAGAGTTGATTCCTTGTTTACCGGCTTGATCTTAGCCATCATCTCCTCATTCTCTATAACCACCTGGGTTATTCCGTAGAAATCACGCATGATAACAAATGCAAGATTCGCTCCGACTTCTCTTACATTTTCCATCCATCCGACGATAGTTACCTTTTCGCCTGCATTTTCTTTTCTTAACTGTCCGCATGTATGCGTTCTTGACTGCATTTATCTTTCCTCCAATTTAAAATTCTCTGTCTGTAAAGAATTCTTCAAATTCTGTGTAACCCTCTTCCATCATCTTATCCTTCTGGAATTTCTTATTCTTCTTCATAACGGATATGTTGACAATGGTTCCGGCATCTCTCTCTTCTTTAGCCTTCTTCAGAATCTTCTGCATCTTATCGGCCGGCATCTTCTTCTCGACGAGATAAGCTTTCTTTGAACCGCTTCCCGGAACCTGGAAGTTATTCTCCAGAAGAAGCATAACTATTCTTTCGAAGCCTATGGAAAAACCAACTGCCGGTGTAGCCTGACCTGTGAACTTACCGATCATCTCATCATAGCGTCCGCCGCCGCCCACTGATCCGCCGTACTCATCCATAGATATCTCGAAGATAGGACCTGTGTAGTAGGACATACCACGAACAAGTGTAGGATCGAACTGTATACCGAAGTCTGCTGCCTTGGAGCCTTCTACGCTTGAGATGATTGTTTCAAGATTAGAAGATACCTCTTCGTCCAGGAAGTCTCCCAGAGTATCCTTTATCATACGGATATTCTGAACACTGACCTCTGCCTTCTTTGATGTATCAGCTGCATCCTCTCCTCCGGCAAGCTTCTCATAAAGACCAAGATATTTATCAACCTTATCCTCTGAATAGCCTTCCTTCAGAAGCTCTTCTCTGACACCATCCAGACCGATCTTATCCATCTTGTCCAGAATGATGAAAACTGTATCATAGTCAGCTTCCTCAAATCCGCTGTAGGCTGCCATAGCCTTAAGTATTCTTCTGTCATTTATTCTTATGGTAAAGTTCTTGAAATCAAGCTTACCAAGAAGTGTAGTTGTCGCAAGGATCAGCTCTATCTCGGCAAGTATGCTCTGCTCTCCCAGTATATCGATGTCGCACTGCATGAACTGACGATAACGGCCTCTCTGAGGTCTGTCGGCACGCCATACATTTCCCATCTGCAGAGCCTTAAAAGGTGACGGAAGATCATTTGCATTATTTGAATAATATCTTGAAAGAGGAAGTGTCAGATCATATCTGAGACCGCTATCTGTAAGCAGACTTGTATCATATCCATCCTCTGCATTCACATCATCCGACTCACTCTGACCCTGATTCTTATCGGCACTTTCCACAAGTTTACCAACCGAAGAAGTCAGCTTATCTCCTCTTTTAAGTACCTTGAAAATGAGCTTCTCATTCTCACCGCCCTGATTACTTGAAAGATTCTCTATATGTTCAACCGCCGGTGTCTCCACAGAAGTAAAACCGAAGGTCTTATAGGTTTCCTTTATAAGTCCTATCGCATAGTCTCTTATCTCCATCTCGCGAGGGAGAATATCCTTCATGCCTGTGACAGGCTTTTTCTTCATTGCCATATCATTTCTCCTCGTATAAAAAACATGTGCTATCAGCTGATATATCATAATACACCAATAGCGAACGTATCAATCGAGATACATTCGCTATTATAGTACAATTTCAAGCTTTTTTAAACCTTTATTTGCCCTGTTTTATATACTTGTGGTTCATTTCCAGAAATCCAGTTCGTCTTCATTAAGACCGATATCTTTTCCCCTGAAGACAGGCTTCTTTCCTTCCTTCTTCTACTTCTCATAATCCTTCAGTGCATCTATTGCAACCTTACCCAGAATCATACAGCAGGGGAGATTGATAAGAGTCATACCTCCCATGGTAATATCAGCCATAGCCCATGCTGCATTCATCGGAATAATGGCACCGGCAAAAACCACAATGGCACACCCCAGATGGAACAGCTTCATAAAAAGTGTTGATGGCTTCTTCTTGTGATTCAGGAAAATCAGCGCATTATCTACGTAGTACAGATTACCCAGAAGAGTGGTAAATGCAAACAGTACCATTGCAACGGTGATAAATGTAGGTCCCACCTTTCCGAATACTGTAGAAATAGCATTCTGTACATAAGGTGCTCCCGAAACCGCTTCACTTCTCTCAGTCCCGCTGGCAAGACACATAAGAGCCGTTGCAGTACAAAGAAGCAACGTATCTATATATACGGACAAGGTCTGAACCAGTCCCTGCTTGGCAGGATGGGAAACCTTGGCGGATGCTGATGCATTTGGCGCAGAACCTACACCGGCTTCATTTGAGTAGAGACCTCTCTTTATTCCGTATATCATACAGGAACCGGCCACACCACCGAGAATAGACTTAAAGTCAAATGCGTCCTTGAATATAAGCACAAACATCGCCGGTATATTCTTTATATTAAACAGAATAACTACCAGTGATATCAGAACATAAGCTATACCCATCACCGGAACTATCAGGCTGGTCAGCTTAACAATTCTCTTTCCGCCTCCAAGAAGACAGTATCCTGTGAGAACAGCCAGGATCGCGCCGATTATTATCGGTGTAATACTCTTGTTATAAAAGGAATAAGCTTCAAATGTAGACTGAAGATTGTAGGAGCAGAGAAGATTGAATCCCACCGCATAGGTGGCAATCAGAAATACACAGAATACTCCTGCAAGTATAGGAGCATGAAGCGCCTTCTCGATATAGTATGCAGGTCCTCCGTAGCATTCGCCGTCATCGGATTTTCTCTTATATACCTGAGCAAGCGTACTTTCGATAAATGCAGACGAAGCGCCGACGATACACATTATCCACATCCAGAAAACTGCACCGGGTCCACCTAAACATATGGCTGTAGATACTCCGACTATATTTCCCGTTCCTACACGGGAAGCAGTGGATACCAGCATAGCCTGAAGAGAGGATACATTTTTCTTGTCCTCAGGTGGCTCCTTCAGAAGCCTTACGGATTCGGGAAACAGACGTATCTGCACTCCCTTCGTAAGAATGGTAAAATAGATTCCCGATATCGCCATAACTATAATCAGTATGGGATAGTACATCACGCTGTCTATCTTATCAAGTATCTGTCCTATCATCTTCACCCCCTGCATTTTATTGCTGATACCGAAATTCTCCTTAATCTATCATCAAAAATCCAGGATCCTTCCATCTACCCCCAGCTGCTTTCTTTCCAGCATCTCATCAAGTCTTTCGATATATTCATCTATGTTCTTTACATTTTCCACACGATCTATACGTGTAGTCTCGCCGTCCTCAATATTCAGAAGCCTTGTTATGGCACCTGCGCCAGCCGCAAATGTATCCAGCTTCTCTTCCATGATGAGAACATTATATACACATTCATATCCCGGCTTGGCAAAGCCTGTATTCTCAAGGTTGCCGGCTATGTTTTTCTGCCTGTAGAGATAATAAGGCTTCAGCCCCATTTCTTCACTCTTCTTTGTAGCCAGCGATATCATCCCATCCATATCAAGACTTATCTTATTCTTATAGAGATTGTATTCCTGATTCAGATCAGCCGCTCTCTTTATGGCCAGAGAATGAACAGTAAGGGACTCAGGATTCATGCTCTCTATCTCGGAGAGAGT
>JAFWSY010000242.1 GCA_017519155.1 Eubacterium sp. | reverse complement strand
CCTGCTCCGCATACCGTATCAGCCAGACCTACGGAAACAGGCTGGTGGATGGAATCTTCGCTCTTATGAAATCCATGGATATCTGGGACGGCGAAGTGGCTGAGATAAAAGAGCCTAAGGTTGCATATGACAACCAGGTTACTTATATTAATTCGGAAACAAGTGGTATATTCATTCCAAATGTAAAGCTCAGCGAAAGGGTTGATGCGGGAATGAAGATAGGTAAGGTAGTGGATGTTCTTACCGGTTCGGATCAGGAGACTGTATATGCACCGAAGAGCGGTATGGTATGTGCCATCAGAGAGTATCCCTCCATAGAGGTGGGCTCCCTTCTGGCAAGAATCGTAGGAGGTGAATCATGAGACAGAAGATCCTTTTTTCCTACGAGACACCTTTCAGCGGTGAGCATAACATATATGGCTATACCTATGGAGCGGGTTCTTATTCGGAACCTCTTCAGGCCCAGAACAGCGCTGCCATAGTTGGCGCCATGAGGGGAAATGAACACCAGCAGCTTTACATCTGTTCAAGGCTTTCTAAAAGTCTGGCAGAGCTGGAGGAGGCAGGTGATATAGTTCCCGGCAAATCTGTAATGGTGATTCCTACGGTAAATTACAGTGCGCTTAATGCAAGCCATAAGTTCTGGCTGTCGGATGATTCCGATATAAACAGAGAATTTCCGGGAAATCCCGATGGACCTGCAACCAGCAGACTGGCCTATGCTCTTATGGAGGAGCTTAAGACCTATAATTACGGAATCCAGTTTCCGTCATACTACATGAGAGGAAGATTCATCCCTCATGTCAGGATGGTGAGAACCGGACATGAGAGCACGAACCTTGCAAACCTGTTCGGGCTTCCATTTGTTATGATAAATAATGCCCGTTCCTTTGAAGAGGGTACACTTAACTATAACTGGCAGATGTCCGGTACGGAGGCATTTTCCCTGTACTCAGGCGGTACTGAGAGGATACATGAAGAGTATGCCGAAGTTGCCATCAGCGCCGTGTTAAGATTTCTTTCAAGAATGGGAATTATAAGATATAATAGTATGGGTGGAAATATCTCCACTGTCATGGATGAAGAGGAAATGGAGAACATCAAGTCAGACGCAGCAGGCTTCTTCAGACGACTTACCAATGTTAATTCAGAGGTGAAGAGAGGAGATGTCCTCGGAGAAATCGTAGATCCGATGGACGGACACATACTAAGTGTAGTAAAATCACCTTCGGATGGAATAGTATTCTACATGCAGGATGATCCGCTGATCTATCAAAATGTAACCATATTCCGTCTTATCAGGAAGATACATAAGTAATGATAGCACCTTACCCCTGCTGCCTAAACGGCTGACAAATGAGGTGCATATATATAAAAAAAGAGGAGAATATCATGAGTGTAAGAAGAATCTACGTGGAAAAAAGACCTGATTATGCAGTTCGTGCTGACGAGCTGACTAATGAATTCAGGAATTACCTGTCACTTTCAGACGTAAAGGTCAGAGAGCTTGTAAGGTATGATGTGGAAAATCTGACAGACGAGGTTTTTGAGGAGGCTATAGTTACTGTATTTTCAGAGCCTCCGGTAGATATTGTTTATAAGGAGGAATTTCCTTATACAGAAGATGAATTTGTTTTCTCTGTAGAATTTCTTCCGGGACAGTTCGATCAGAGAGCTGACTCAGCTGAGCAGTGTGTAAAGCTTCTGGATGATTCATCAGAGCCTATCATCAGATCAGCTGTTACCTATGCGGTTTCAGGTACACTCACTGAAGAGGATAAGAAGACTATAGAGGCTTATGTTATAAACCCTGTAGAGTCAAGACTTGATAATAATGCTAAGCCTGAGACTTTAGTTGCTGTATATGATGAGCCTGATGATGTAAAGGTAATGGATGGCTTCTGCACTATGGCAGAGGATGATTTCAAGGCACTTTATGACAGTCTTGGACTTGCCATGACATTTAAGGATTTCCATCATATCAGAAATTATTTCACGGCTGAAGAGCATAGAGATCCAACCATGACTGAGATCAGGGTTCTGGATACTTACTGGTCAGATCACTGCCGTCACACTACATTTGCCACAGAGCTTACAAGCATCAAGTTCGATGAAGGTAAATATAAGGATGCAATCGAGGGTACATTTAAGAAATATCTTGCAGATGCTGCTGAGATAAATGCGGGCAGAGACGATAAGTTCACCTGCCTTATGGACATCGCTCTCATGGGTATGAAGAAGCTCCGCAAGGACGGAAAGCTTGAAGACCTGGATGAGTCTGATGAGATAAATGCATGTACCATAGTTGTTCCGCTTAATATAAAGAATGAGGATGGAAAGGTTGTTACTGAGGACTGGCTTATATCCTTCAAGAACGAAACTCATAACCATCCTACAGAGATAGAGCCATTCGGTGGCGCTGCTACATGTCTCGGTGGTGCCATAAGAGATCCGCTGTCAGGCAGAACCTATGTATATCAGGCTATGCGTGTTACAGGTGCAGCTGATCCTACAAAGTCACTTAAGGAGACACTTGCAAACAAGCTTCCACAGCGTAAGATCGTTACTACAGCTGCCAAGGGATATTCATCCTACGGTAACCAGATCGGTCTTGCAACAGGTCTTGTTCAGGAAGTTTATCATCCTAACTATGTGGCTAAGAGAATGGAGATTGGTGCTGTTATCGGTGCAGCTCCGAAGGATAATGTTAAGAGACTTACTTCTGATCCGGGTGATGTGATCATCCTTCTCGGCGGTCGTACAGGACGTGACGGCTGCGGTGGTGCAACCGGTTCTTCAAAGGCTCATAATTCTGAGTCACTTGAGACCTGTGGTGCTGAGGTTCAGAAGGGAAATGCGCCAACAGAGCGTAAACTGCAGAGACTTTTCCGTCGCCCTGAAGTTACAACTCTTATTAAGAAATGTAATGACTTCGGTGCAGGTGGTGTATCTGTTGCCATCGGTGAGTTGGCTGACGGTCTTGATGTAAATCTTGATCTGGTACCAAAGAAGTATGCCGGTCTTGACGGAACAGAGCTTGCTATATCAGAGTCTCAGGAGAGAATGGCACTTGTTGTTGATGCAGCAGATGCAGATAAGCTTCTTGACTATGCAAGAGAAGAGAACCTTGAGGCTGTTAAGGTTGCAACAGTTACCGAGGAGCCTCGTCTCGTTCTTAAATGGCGTGGAAAGAAGATAGTAGATATAAGCAGAGCATTCCTTAATACAAACGGTGCTCATCAGGAGACAACCGCTGAAGTAGAGATGCCTGATGAAACAGTTAAGCCTTTTGCAGGTATCGATGCAGAGGGAAGTACAGAGACTTACAGTAATGCAGGTGCAGATGTAAGAACTAAATGGCTGGACATCATGTCTGACCTTAACGTTGCTTCAGAGCGTGGACTTGTTGAGATGTTCGACTCCACCATCGGAGCAAATACAGTAACTATGCCTTACGGCGGACGTTATCAGTTATCACCTATGCAGACTATGGTTGCTACAGTACCTATGCTTGGTAGAAGAACTACTGACAGTGTAAGTATGATGAGCTACGGACTTGATCCATATCTTCTCAGCTGGAGTCCATATCATGGAGCGGTTTATGCAGTTATCGACTCAGTTGCTAAAATAGCAGCTGCCGGTGGTGATGTATCAAAGATAAGACTAACATTCCAGGAATACTTCGAGAGAATGACTGAGGATGCTACACGTTGGGGCAAGCCTCTTTCAGCACTTCTCGGAGCATATTCAGCGCAGATAGGACTTGGACTTCCGTCCATCGGCGGAAAGGATAGTATGTCAGGTTCATTTAATGATATCGACGTACCTCCTACACTTTGTTCATTTGCAGTAGATATGAATACTGTAGAAAATGTTGTCACAAGTGAATTAAAGAAAGCTGGAAATCTGTTAGTTAAGCTTGATATTGATAAGGATGAATATGATCTTCCTGTATATGCTGATGTACTTGATAAGTATGCAAAGGTAAGAAAGGCTGTTGAAGCGGGACTTATTCAGAGTGCATTTGCTGTTGGATTCGGTGGTATCATCGAGGCAGTCAGCAAGATGGCTTTCGGTAATAAGCTGGGTGTAACTATAGATGATAAGGTTGTAAGTGAAGAAGAACTTGGCCGCAAGGATTATGGTTCTATCATTATGGAAGTAAGACCAGAGGATCTTAAAGCTCTGGAGCTTCCAGCAAGTGTTATAGGTACAGTTACAGAAGAAGCAAGATTCGTATATGGAAAGACAAAGCTTTCGGTTGATGAAGTAATAGATGCATGGACAGCAAGACTTAAGAAGGTATTCTCAACAGACAGCGGAGTTCTTCCTAGATTCAAGAATCATGCTGAGGACTATAAGAAGGCTATTAAGTCAGGTAAGGATGAGTCAGAGCTTAAGGCAAGATATAATCCTTCACTTACAGGTTATGAAGGTGGTATCTACGATACAAAGTCCATATATGTATGTAAGAACAAGGTTGCGAAGCCAAAGGTATTTATTCCTGTATTCCCTGGTACAAACTGCGAGTACGACAGTGCCAGAGCATTTGAGAGGGCAGGAGCTGAGGCTGAGGTTATAGTTCTTAATAACATGGACGCTCAGGGTATCAGAGACAGTGTAGACGCATTTACCAAGGCTATCAGCCAGGCACAGATCGTGATGTTCCCTGGTGGATTCTCAGGTGGTGATGAGCCGGATGGTTCAGGTAAATTCATTGCGACTACATTTAGAAATGAAAAGATCAAAGAAGAGATGATGAAGCTTCTCAATGAGAGAGACGGACTGGTACTTGGTATCTGTAACGGATTCCAGGCACTTATCAAGCTCGGTCTTGTACCTACAGGTAAGATAGTTGAGCAGTCAGAGAACAGCCCGACACTTGCACGTAACTCCATTGGACGTCATCAGTCTCGTATAGCATATACAAAAGTTGTTTCAAACAAGAGCCCATGGCTTAAGAAGGCTGTGCTTGGCGGAGTTTATTCAATTCCTATATCGCATGGTGAAGGAAGATTCGTTGCCAAGGATGAGTGGCTGAGACAGCTCTTTGAAAATGGTCAGGTAGCTACACAGTACGTTGATGCAGACGGAAATCTCACAATGGATGAGGATTACAACATCAATGGATCATACATGGCTATCGAGGGTATCACAAGTCCTGACGGAAGAGTGCTTGGTAAGATGGGACACTCTGAGAGACGCGACAGAAGCACATATCTGAATATCAGTGGTGATAAAGACCAGAAGATATTTGAGTCAGGTGTTGAATACTTCAAGTAATAGTTGGTAAGGTAAAGTATTTTGGGGTTGCATTGTTAATATTGAAATAAGAAGCCCCAACAGTTGCCGCTGTTGGGGTTTTTAACAAGCAATTTAGGTGAGAAATAATGGAAATAAAAGAAATACGTGAATTATACACCAGGGTGCTGGATAATATCCGCACTGTCATGATAGGAAGCGAGGAGGTTTTCTCCCTCGTTTTCTCGGCAATGCTTTCCGGGGGACATGTGCTTTTGGAAGATATGCCGGGTACAGGAAAGACTACCATGGCAAAATGTATTGCGGACAGCATTGATTCATCCTTTAAGAGAGTTCAGTTTACTCCGGATCTTATGCCGCAGGATATAACAGGACTCAATATCTATAGTCAGAAATCAGAGGAATTCGAATTTATTCCGGGACCGGTTTTCACAAATATACTTCTGGCTGATGAGATAAACAGAGCAACACCGAGAACACAGGCAGCTCTTCTTGAGGCTATGGAGGAACGTTCCGTAACCGTAGACGGAAAGAGCAGAGAGCTTTCGAAGCCGTTTATTGTAATAGCAACAGAGAACCCGGTGGAGACCACCGGTACATTTCCTCTGCCGGAAGCTCAGCTGGACCGTTTCATGGTAAAGCTTACCATGGGTGATATAGGTGTTGAGGATGAGATAAAGATACTTGAAAGATTCGTGGTTGAGTCACCGGAAAAAGAAGTTAAGCCGGTGGTAAAGGCTGAGGATATAGTGGAAGCATCAAATGCCATTAAGAAGGTCACAGTGAGTAAACCAGTCATGACTTATCTCGTAAATCTGTCGGATGCAACAAGGAATTCTTCCAAGCTTTTCTCGGGTGTAAGCCCAAGAGCATCTCTTAATCTTATGCGTATATCTCAGAGTTTTGCGGCTATATCAGGTCGTGATTATGTGACTCCTGATGATATAAGATATCTTGCTCCATTTGTTTATTCTCACAGAGTAATCACAAGCTCCGGCATTACAAATTTAAGCGAGACAAGAGGTATCATAAGAGAGATAATTTCTTCGGTAGAAGTGCCTGTCGAAGACTGGAAGTAGTAAGTGTTTTCTCACAGAGTTGTTTTGTTGAAGGTATAAAGTATGAAGATTCTGGCAGCAATTATTATGCTTGCAATTGTATACACTATCCAGAATATCTTATTTAGAAATAACTGGTATAAGAATCTCGATCTGGACATGGGTTTCAGTCGAGATTACATAGAGTGTGGGGAGAGAGCGGACTTGCTTGAGGTTATTACCAATGATAAGTTTCTGCCTCTGCCTGTTTTTCATTTGAAATTTTCAGTGGATAAGAGCCTCATATTTGATAATCTGTTTAACAGTACTGTTACAGACTATTATCATAAGAGTGAGGTTTTTTCGATTTTAGGACATCAGAAGCTCACCAGAAAGCATTCCTTCATGGGAACCAGAAGAGGAGTTTTCTACGTACATAATGCCAACTTTATAGTACATGATTAT